>JBJEOP010000076.1:0-10753 GCA_051880775.1 Acutalibacteraceae bacterium | reverse complement strand
AATTGCAAGCGACAGTGACGCCGCAATATCTGCTTTTGATTCGATTGTAACATCAAACTCATAAAAATAAAAATCTCCGATTTCTTTTGAAACCGGAGATTTTTATTTTGCGATTTATTTCATTTACGACTTGCTTGTGTTCATATTCGGCATAGTATTATAGCCTGCACCAATAGAATTATATACTTTTATTGTCGGTGCAAGCCATATCTGACCTGTACCACGGTAAACGTTTACAAGTCCTTCACCGCTGACGGCAGAACCGACAAGAGTTTTAGCCGAGCGTTCAACGGTAAACTGCAAGCCTGATGTTCTGAGAACGGCAAAGTTACCGTCAACTTTGAGGGTGTCGTTTTCCATTTCTATGATGTTTATTTCCTCCATAGGAACGACACATTCAAGCACGACAACACCGGGACCTGTAAGCTGAATCTGGAATATTCCTTCTCCGCCGCCAAGTGCCGCTGAAAAGCTCTTTTGTGCCACCGCTCTTACATCTACTGAACCCTGTGCGGCATAGAACATTCCCTTATCGACTATTACCTGTTCGTTCTGCTGTAATTCAAGAACAATAAAATGCTTGAATGACGGTTCAAGCACAACAATGCCTGTTCCGGTGTATTCAGGCTGTGCGGCAGCCTCACCTGTTACTGCACCCGTAAAAAATCTGCCGATAGCGTTTCCGACGGTAACACCCGAAACCATTTGGATATTGCCCTGAAAATAGCTCATTGCACCGGGTTCAACCTTGACCGAATCATTATTAAGATAGACTGCAACCTGACGTACTTTGATATTCTGTCTGTCCATATAGAACATTGTTTCTGCCATATATGCATTTGATGCACCAAGCAATTTGTTGTACTGCATTACTTCAACCCTGAATGACTGTGTCTGGCTTGAATCAATGATTTCAACATTCTTTCTTGTTCCTATTGCATTGTAGTTCATTTTTTAAACACTCCTTATTTTTATAATAGGTTTTGGCACAAATTAACTTTAAAACAGCATACAAACTAATCACACGCAAAATAATTATGAATTATGCATTATGAATTATGAATTATTCTGTGCCTGTCGTCTTTGCTGGGCTTGTTTGCCGTTTGAAAGCTTGTTGACTGTTGATTTGTCGCACTGAATATTAACGCTTGAACCGGGGTTTTTCTGAGTGATAACCTGATTTATACATTCACGGTAATATGCCTTGCGTTCTTCGTTGGTTTCGTCGCCTTTTACCTGTTCAAGCTCGACACGGGTCTGAATATCGCCGTTTTCAAGCTGCTGTGGTGCAAGCGATACAACAAGTTCTTCGCCCGTAGCCTCGTTTGAAAGATAAACATGCAAAGGCTTGTCGTGCCTGTTTTCGTCGTAAGAATATCCCGCAAAAGAGAAATTATGCTCCTCAAAGAAATCAACAATATCCTCACTCATATTCTGGCGTGAATATGCATTGTCCATATTGAGAATACCTGTTGTAATACAGCAGGCTGACTGCGGATAAAGCTGTGTATTGATAAAATCAATGTATTGTCTGAGCTGTTCTGACGAAAGATTTTTTGCATCGTCAGAATTAAGCATTTCATCAATTTCGTGTGATTTCTGTCTTATATAATCGTACTTTGTTACGCCCTTGGAGTTTTTGCCTGTGTAGTCGGCAATTTTTGTTCCCACAATTTCCTCGTTGAGTTCTATATTTTTTTCGGCTTTTACGCTGTCGATTAAATCCTGTGAAATAATTTCCTGTGAGTCGATAAAGGTTTTAAGGTCAGATGACAGTGCAAGTGCAATTTTGTAGTAATTTTCCCATTCCTGTTTTTTCTCGTCAGCGTGATATATTTCTTCAACCGTTCCGATGAGAGCGTCCTTTGACGCAGCTATTGCACTCTCGTAATAGCCCTTGTTGTACTGGTCAATCGCCTTGTTAAGCTGTTCGTTAAGGGCAATAAGCTCACGGCCGACATATTTTTCGCCCTCAAAATCCTCAATAAGCGACTTGATCGTTGTCTGTGCCTCGGCAATATAAGACTTTGCAATTTCTGCGGCTTTTTCGTTTTTTGCCTGAATGTCATTTTGCAGCTGTGAAAGCTCATCAAGATACTCTTTATGCTTGTTGTTAAGCTCGGTTGTAATCTGAACCATACTTTCTGAGATTTTATCACGGTACTGTCTGTTTACCGCCTCCTGCTGACTGTAAATTTTCTCAGACAGTTCCTGTCTTTTTTCCTTCATAAGTCCGAGATACTCATCATAATCTTCAAGGCTTTTTTCAGACGCCGCCTGCATTTCGGCTCTTACCTGTTCAATTTCGTCTATCATTTTTTCGGACGCCTGACGGTTAAGTTCAACCTGACGGTTCATATTGCTCTGAATATCGTTTCTGAGATTTCCGAGATTATTTGAATATTTTTCAAGTTGTCTTTGTTCCTGTGCCTGAATATTTGCCTGACGTGAATTGGTGTTATAAGACTGCTTGTTTTGTCTTGTGGTCTGCTGAACGTTCTGTTGTCTGCTCTGCTGAGTGTTTTGACGAACATTCTGTGTTCTGCTTTGCTGAGTGTTCTGTTGTCTGTTCTGCTGAACGTTCTGTCCTCTGTAAGCGTTTGTTGTGCCGTTGTTGTAATATCCGTTGTAATACTGAATAGGCTGACGCTGCTGACGGTTAGTTTGTTCATATCTGTTCGAAGTTTTTCTTACAGATGATGATGCCTTTTTGCTTGCACTTTTGGATGATGCGGCAGCTACTGCAGCGATACCGTAAACAAGTGTAATAAGACCGAATGAAAGTCCGCTCATAATGTTCCTCCTGAAAATATATTTATGATTTTTTCTGTTCTTTGCGTTTTTCTTTGCGTTTGACGAGAGTTCCCGCAGTTTCTCTGATAGTTTTGTTGTTGCTTGCTTGTAGCTGAGAAATATCGTTTACATAGTCCATAACGTCCTCAGGGAAAGCAAGCCCGAGACACTCGCTTATATGATTATAAATATCCTTTGTGTAGTCCTCCTGAACAGCACCGTCATAATCAACATAAAGAATAATACGATTTGTGACGGCTTTATCCTTTGCGATAGGAACGATATAAATATAGATATATGTTCCGCCGCTGTTTTCAAAAGTCAGTTCCAGCCATTGACGAACGTCCTGTGTAATTGTTTCGTCGCCGAACTGGTTAAGAACATAATTTTTGAAATTCTGCTGATTTAATTTTTCGCTGTCGGCGATACGGTAGTTTGACTGTTCGTCGTGAAAAACAAGGTTGATGTCCCGTTCAAGAAAATCAATCAGCTTTTCGCCCCACTCAAACCGTTCACAGGAGGCTCTGTATGAATTTTTGTAAAACTCACACTGTTGGTCAAGTTTATCATCAAGCCGGTTAAGTTTTTCGGTGCTTTGTTTAAGTTCGTCTGTTTTTATTGCTGAGGGATTTTCTTTGAGATATTTTTCCTTGCCGACTGTCTTAATATCCTTATCAATTTTTACAAGTTTTTTGGTTTCGGAAAAAATATTTCCGTACTGTCCGTCAGACCAGAAATTTATCTCAACCAGTCTTGCAATCTGTTCGTCCTTTGAAAGTTTTTCGCCGTTGTAGCTTGGGTCAATGAGTTTTTTCCACTCTGTAACTTCGTCTTTCAGCTTGTCAATCAAAAGCTCAAGCTCCGATTGAAACAGCTCATAGTGCCTGTTCCATTCGTCAGCCTTGTCGTCAATAATAAAGCCCAGACGTTCAAGTCCCGTTTTTGCGGAAATTCCTACGGCTGTTGCCGCCTCATAAAGACCTGCACGGTACAGCTCCTGTCCGTCCCTGATTGAATTGTAATAGATTTTAAGGCGGTTCGGTGTGAACATCTCGTGTGGTTTAAGCTGAATTTCCTTAAACTTTGCTATCGCCTCAGTAAGAGAAATCCGTGCCTCGTCCATACTGCCCTCTTCCTTTTGGGCTGTTGATGTACGCAGGTCGTTTATGAGATGTTCAAGCTGTTGAGTTTTGCCCCACAGCTCCTGTTCCGTCTTTTGAGTTTCGGACACAAGACGCTGATAATCGGCATTTACGCTGACAAATTGGTTCTGTACATCTTCATTCATACTCTGAATATATTCATTCAGCAAACGCTTGTATTCATTTCTGACCTGTTCATTTGTACCGCTTTTTGCCATTTCCTGACGGAGCTCCTGCAATTTCTTGCGGTTTTCCTCTGCCATACTCTGACGCATTGACTCCATTTGCCGTTTTTGATTTTTAAGCTGATTTTGCAGAGAATCAATCTGATTTTGAAGTTGTGCAACCTGTTGTGACATAATCTACCTCTGAAATTTATTCCTCAATTTCTTTCGTTTTATTTTGGCGTGCCTCTACGAAAAGTTTAATCTGTTCCTCAGCCGATTTCAATTTTTCATCAATTTCCGCAAATATTTTTTCAATCGGCACAAGGTCGTGGTCTTTGTAGTATTCAATAACCGACTTGTCAAATTCATATTCTTCCCTGACGGTTTTGAGTTTTTCGGCATACTGTTCGTAGTCCTTTTCGCTCTCGGCTTTTATTGCGTCAAGCTTTTGCTGTGGGATTTCGCCTGTATTTTTGTTTTGGCTGTCAGCCTTGTTTTCATTTGCTGATATAGCGGGAGTATTTGTTTCAGTCACAGACTGTACGGTATTTTGTGCGGTGCTTTCCCGAGTGTTTTCCGTTTGTACGGGAGTTTCCGCCTGTTGTGCATCAGCCGTATTTTCGGTATTTGAAGTACCGTCGATATAATTTATTTTCATAATATATTTATCGTTTTCGGGAATAAGCTCAACGCTTTCGCAATTATTTGTAATATCAAATGATGTTTCGGCGTCGGTTTTTCCGTCACGGTAAACCGTCAGTGTTTTTTGCTCTGAAAAAGGCTGTCGGCAGATAATTGATATTTTCAGTTCGAATTTAATAAGTGCAGGACGGATTGTGATACAGCCGCTGTTTTTATCCTCAGAAATATTAAAACAGCCGTATCTGTTCATTACAATATTTTCATCGTGTATATCATCAAAATAATTCGTTCCGACTGAATTTCCGTCAAGAAAAAAATCCAGCAAAACGGTCTTGTCGGCAACAACCTCTTTGTATATATTGAGTTTGATAAGGTCTTTTCTGAAAATTTCAAATTCCGCTGTCATTGTTTTGCTCCCCTTGCTTTATCTATAATGCTTCTTACCGCCGATAACGTACTTTCGGACGGCACTCCCACAAGAACTATGTGTCCGTTGTCAATTCTGAGTTCTGTTTTTCGTGCAAAATTTCCGTAATAGGTTTCCGATACTTTTTTGTAGCGGTCTGAAAGACAAATAATCCGCTGATTTGAAGAACCCCTGTATGCTATTCCGTCATCAAGATTTTTTTCATATCTTCCGTCAATAAGAATATCCGTTACTGAAAGTAATTTCCCGACTGCACTGTCAGATTTTGCATTTAACTCGTCAAGCGTAAATCCGCTGTAAATAATAACACCTGTGTCACGCCTGCTTTTCATAATATTTATCATTTCAAACAGAGCGTCCGCCTGCAAAAACGGTTCACCGCCGCTTATTGTTACACCCTCAGTTGTGCTGTCTGACAAAAGTACGTTAGCAAGAGTTTTTGTATCGGAAAAATGTCCGCCGTCCTTCTGCATTTCGGGTGCAATACAGCCCTCGCACGAAAAACAGCATTTCTGCACCCAAAGAACACTACGTCTATATGGGCCGAGAAATTCCGTATTTGTCACAAAATGTGAATAGTTTATAGTTTTCATAATTTTAATTATATCAGATTATGTATGTTTTTTCCAGTATATTTTCACTTTGCATACTCAAGATTTTCAACCTTCCAGTCTTTCAGAACCTTACACATATCCTTTGCAAGAGCCTTTGCACCGTCTAAATCCTGTGCAAGATAGTTTCCGCACTGTATTTTTGTTGCACCGGGAATTTCACCCGTGAAGTCGGCAATATATGCAAGGCAGTCACGGACAAGCTGTATTGCCTGTTGGGGCTTAATGCTGTCACGCACAAGAAAATAAAATCCTGTACGGCAGCCCATAGGTCCTACATAGACAATATCGTCCGAATACTTTGTATTTCGGACATAGGTCGCAAAAATATGTTCAAAGGTATGCATTTCATTGTCGCCGAGATAATCTCCGCCGTTGGGAATTTTCATTCTTATATCATAGGTTACAACGTCACCGTCAATGCGGGAGGTGTACATACCCTTTTTAAGTAAATTATGATTTACATTAAAGCTTGCAATTGTTTTCATTGTGCTTACCTCCGGAAAGTATATTTATGCCAAAAAATAACGGACACAGCTTTCACTATGTCCATTATAATTTAATATAAAATTTTTATCAATATCATTCAAGAATATTATTCTGATTTTGAGGAGCTGTCAGCTGATGATTTCAATACTTTGACATTGTTAAGATAATCGTCATCAAATTCAATCGTGTAGTCGTCCTTAATCTCGGAATATGCATCGTTGAAGTCTCTTGAACGCATTGCACTGTCAACGGCTACTTTCCAAGCCTTGTCGCTGTCGCCTACAAAATACATAATATGGTATCCAAATTGTGTTTTTACAATATCAGTATCACCGGGTTTTCTTGATGAGTCAAAGCACCAGTCGTTAAACTCAGTAACCATCTGACCCTCAGCTACATTTTCATAAAGACCGCCTTTTGCAGCCGAACCCGTATCTGAGCTGTATTTTTTTGCAAGCTCTCCGAAAGATTCCTCTGTTGCGTCGCCGTCTTTCCATTCCTTGTAAACCTCGTCAGCCTTTGCCTTTGCTTCGTCGTCTGAGCCGTAGTTGTCAGCCTGAAGAAGAATGTGTCTTACATTCTTGCCTATGGATTCGTCACGGTAGGCAGGCTTTAAGAGCATTACAGTGGTATAGCTGCCATCGCTGTTTTCGATAATGGTTGTATCAAGTGACTTTCTGCTGTCGTCAAATATCCACTTGCCGATGTCTGATGTAACTTCATAGGAATATTTTTTGCTGAGTGTTCCGTCAACTACCGTCTTGATTGCCGTCTGCAATTCTTCATCGGTCATTTTGCTTTCTTCTGCTGATGAATCACTTGATGACGACGAGCTGCCTTTTACAATGTCGGGATTTTGTTTGAGATATTTTTCAACATAAGCCTTGAATGCCTCTTCTGTTTTGCACTGTGAAAGAGCCTCAGCGTACGCCTTTGCCTTTTCGGAAGCCTCTTTATGCTCGCTTGACTCACTTGTTTCAGATGAAGCTGATGAAGAGGTGCTGTCGGCAGGAACAATAAATGTATATTTCAGGAAATCGGCATACTGATAAGATGTTTTGTTGTCCTGATAATATTTTTCGTAATCGTCCTCGGTGTATTTAAAGCCGTCATAGACCTTGTTGTAATATTTCTGTGCAAGAGCCGTAAGTTTAAGACATTCCTCAATATCCTTCTGCGTTACGCCCTCTCCGTAATATTCGGCAACATACTCGTCGGCTGTCATACTGTTTTCGGAAGCGGTTGACGAAAGTGAATTTATCGACGATTTAATCGTTTCGAGGTCGGAATCTTCAAGCTTCATTCCGTCGGCTTTTGCTGCCTCTGCAAGTACAAGCGTCTGCTGAATGTACTCTTTTGTCATATTCATAAAGTAGTCGAACCATGTTTGCTGATTGCTTTCATCATAGTACTGGTCTTTAAGGCCCTTGGTTGAGTCAAAGCCGTAGTATGACATATATGTTCCGTAATAGCTGGTGTAGCTCTGGTAGTTGTAGTTAAAAAGATAAGTCATTATCGGCAGTGAAATTTTGTAATTTTCGGATTTTACTGCAATGTTTCCGCCGAATTTTGACTCGGCACTCGGCTCAGCGTTTTCGCTTACCTGAGATGAATTTGACGACTCTTTGTCATTGCTGTTGTTACAGCCTGTGAGTGACAGGGACATAATCATTGTACCGGCAATAATTGCGGCAAAAATGCGTTTTTTGAGTGAATTACTTTTAGACATTTAATAATCTCCTTTCGGTTATAAAACCGTATAAAATCAATGAAAATATTCTAAATAAAAAGCACTTTTAATATAATAACAAAAAATTCAAGAATTAGCAACAGATAAATTATTAACAAATATCAATTTTTTTGATATTTGTTATAATCTTGACTTTTTTGCAGGGTGTTTATAGAATATAAGTAATATATTTTTATTTTAACATACAATTCTTGAAATAATCTTTAAAACAGGAGAATATTATGAAAAATATTATCAGCTTTAAACAATACTACTGCGGCAAAGAAAAAATCGTGCTTTCGGACATGTATCAAAACTGCGATACGAATTTGTGCGAGCTGCCGATAAATGTTTTTCGTATTGAACATAAAAAATTCGGAAACATATTATTCAACAGCGGGTGCAGTAATCTTATAAGCAAAAACCCCGTAACCTATGCCAAATATAAAACAAAGCACAAGCTGTCTTTTGATAAAAACGACACAATTGTTTCTCAGCTTAACGACGAAGGCTTTGACCCGATATGCATAAAAAAGGTAATTTTAACGCACTGTGACCCCGAATGCTGCGGCTGTCTGCCGTTGATACCGAAATATGAGCTTGTGTCGGGTGCAAAGGTACTTGCAATACTCAACTGCGGTTCTTTTTCGGACGGCGTTATGAAAAGCACCGTTCCGAAAAGCTCAATTCCCCGTCGTGCTATTGTTCCCTTTGAAGGAAACACATTCTTAAAGGATTATTTCAAGTGGGTATATGATGTGCTTGGTGACGGTTCGGTTTTCGGCTTTGACCTTGACGGGCATTGTGAAGCTATGATGGGATATTTTATACCCGAAATAAATGTTTTTATCGGTGCAGACGCCTGTATAACCGAAAAAGCCGTTACAAAAAATTATATTCCTACGCAAAAGCTGCTTGATATGCAGGCTTATCCGGATTATTATCTCGAAACCCTTGAAAAAATCATGAAAATACATTTGGAACATCCCGAAATCAAAATGCTGTTTTCTCATTCCGAAACCGAATAAAATTCAAACAAAACAGGACGCAAGCCATTAAGTCTGCGTCCTGTTTTTTCATCTTATCAAACGGTATTTTCCGACAATAGGAACATTCTTTGCTTTTCCGCTGCGAATATTCATTATTGCCGTAACAATCATAAAAATAGGTATTGCATAACAAACGATAAACAAGATTAAATCAAGTATGTATCCCACAGGGCTTAGTGACGGAGATGATGAATTAAAGGAATAAACCGTACAAGCCGTATTTACAATAGATGAAAAGAGTGCATAGGGTATGCTGAAAATCAGCGACACAATAAACACAAGAAGTCCCTGATTTGCGTAAAATCTTGAAAAGCGTGAATTACCGCTGAACACAAACGGTACCCAAAAGGTAATTCCAAAACACGCAATTATTGATGTAGCTTTATTTTTGTTTATATCCTCATCGTCGAAATCAGCCGTATAGTCCTTGGTATCCGTAAGCTTTGCGATAAATTCCTTGATTGATTTCGGCTTTTCTTCATTAGCTGAGCTATCGTCTGCATTATCAGTCTTTTTTTCAAATTTAAAATTCTTTGAATCCTCGTGATAATTTTGTGTATCAATCTTTGTCTGACTGTTATTTTCAGGTTCAGCGTTAATTTCCTCTGACGGCTCGGTTGGTTGAAACTGTTCAGAGGATTCGTTCTGCTGTGTGTTCGGCTCCTGATATTGCTCAGTGTATTCATACTGCTGTGCGTTCGGCTCCTGGTACTGCTCGGTATATTCATACTGCTGTGCGTTCGGCTCCTGGTACTGCTCGGTATATTCATACTGCTGTGCGTTCGGATCCTGGTATTGCTCAGTGTATTCGTACTGCTGTGTGTTCGGGTCTTGGTACTGCTCGGTGTATTCATACTGCTGTGCGTTCGGCTCCTGGTATTGCTCAGTGTATTCATACTGCTGTGCGTTCGGATCCTGGTACTGCTCAGCGTATTCATACTGCTGTGCGTTCGGGTCTTGGTACTGCTCGGTGTATTCATACTGCTGTGCGTTCGGCTCCTGATATTGCTCGGTGTATTCATACTGCTGTGCGTTCGGCTCCTGATATTGCTCAGCGTATTCATACTGCTGTGCGTTCGGGTCTTGGTACTGCTCAGCGTATTCATACTGCTGTGCGTTTTGATCCTGATATTGCTCGGTATATTCATACTGCTGTGCGTTCGGATCCTGGTACTGTTCAGTATATTCATACTGCTGTGCGTTCGGGTCTTGGTACTGCTCAGCGTATTCATACTGCTGTGCGTTCGGGTACTGGTATTGCCCGGTATATATACTCTCGGCTTTAAACTCTTTTGAACCGCACGACACGCAAAACGCCGCTTCATCAGGCAATGAGGCACCGCAGGAAGCACATATTTTCATAATAATCCTCCTAATACTTCTTAATTATTACTACATAATAAGATACAGAATTATTATAATACACATTTTACAACAATGTCAATATGCAGAAACAGGCGGCACACGTTCGTTTCATAAAATCAAAAGCAAGAAATAAGTCCAAATAAGGTAGAATCATTCAATAAGCAATTAAGCATACTTTTCTTAACACTAACTTTCTTGGATTTGGATGAAGAAAGGTATTTTTTGTGCAAAAGCAAGGCAAGTTTACGAAAAGAATTTAAGGTTATATGTGCATTTTCGTTCAAAAAAGAGGGTTTGTCAAGTAAAGTGTGTAAGTTTATTTTTTAAAGGAAAAAATTA
>JBJEOP010000075.1:0-10803 GCA_051880775.1 Acutalibacteraceae bacterium | reverse complement strand
TAAAGTGCATAAGTCGGGGATAATCCTCTACTTACACACTTTATTTTACAATGTCCAAGGTTACGAAAAAAGGAGCTTTCCCAAGCGAAGACGCTCTTTTGAAGCTTCTGTATCTGCGTGTTACTGAACTGTACAAAAAATGGAACAACCGCCCAGCTACTAACTGGGCTCTCGTCAGAAATCAACTCTCTATGGACGATTCTTTACAGGCAAGGATTCTTAAATACGAAAACTTGTGATTGATTATTTTTTCCTTTAAAAATAAACTTACACACTTTACTTGACAAACCCAGCATTAGCATTAATACTTGCTACAACAGCCATGATTCTCTGAAAATCTTCATTGTTATCGCCGAAAATGTCTACGATATCATCTCCGCCAGTAAATTCCGCATCGTTCATTTCTTCTTTGTCTAAAGTTCCATATGCAATAATCCAGTCCATAATACAATGAACAAAGTGAATCTGTGCTTCCGTAAATAAACCTTCGTCCAAGAATTCAGAAAAAGCAGTGTGTGTAGCTTCCTCTGACAGTCCTGTTAGACTGCGGACAAACTTTCCGAGCGGCACATCTTTCTGCATTGCTTTCCTGTACTCTTCAGCGGTACCGACTTCTTGCCAGAATATCTTTTCTAACTCGTCCCAATCTTCTTTAGAGAGAGGAATATTGTTTTTTAGCTTGTGAAGTACAGGCTTATCTTCATTCTCTGTGACATACCTTGATGCACGTTCATAGTATCCTTCGAGATTGATATTGGTAGTGAAGCGTTCTCCTTCTCGTTCAAACAGCACGGCATCGGTAATATTTATGACTTTTGTTTTCATTTCCTTTTTAAGGAAATGCATTAACCCACGAATCTCTTCACGAATCCTATCAATTTCTGATAGCGTTGCAATTTGCCAAAAAGCATCTTCTTTGATTTTAACAAGGGTTTCCTTTGCCATCATAACTTCTGGAATGGTGCCCTTTTGTGATAAACTGTTAGCTATCTTCTGAATCTTGCGTACAATGCCATTGTAAGTGGTCTCATCATCAGTCAATTTTGCGAGTATCATCCTGAACATCAATACATCAAGCCGTCTTGCCGTTTCATCATCGTCGACAGGAGGAATCAAAGTGGCAAGACGAGCTATGATAGTTTCAGATTCAACCAGATTGAGTGATTGATAGGCTTGTGGCTGGCTATACTTTTCTACGAATCTGAGATTCTGTTTTACCTGGAATTGTTCGGTATTGAGTGCCGCAACTGAGGTTGACAAGTCGTTTACCAATTTTTGACGAAATGGTATAAGTTCATCTGTCTGGTATTTGAGATCTTGCAATTCTCGAATAATTCGGACTTTAAGACCGAACGCCTTTTCAGAAAGAGAACCAGTGTTTTCGGCATCTTTGCCTTTCGGATTTTGTTCAAAAAATGCAAAATTTCCAAGATAATCAAAAACATAGAATTCTGTCTTGTCCTCACCAGGACCAAAAAGGTCTTCACAAAGACGAGTTCCGCACCCAAACATCTGCCAGAATTTCGATTTTGAGAATACCTGCTTATAAAATACCAGATTCAGTATTTCCGGCACATCAATACCTGTGTCAAGCATATCGACGGAAATAGCAATTTGAGGATATTTGTTCTTATCTTTAAAAGAAGTGAGCAAGTCCTCATGATAGGGCTCTTTATTGTCGATAACTCTGGCAAACTGTCCTTTATACTGCGGATAAAGGATATTAAACTGTTTCTCGATAAACCGAGCATGTCTATGATTGCGGGCAAATATGATGGTTTTTCCAAGTTTATCTCCACCTTCAACTTTCAAGCCCTTTGTCATCACTTCGGTCAGAATTTTGCGGGTAGTATCAATATTAAAATATGTCTGGTCAATTGATGGAGCACTGATAAATTCCGGCATTTCATCGTCTTCCTCAAAGGCATCCTCATAGGCTTGTTTCTGCTCTGAAGTCAAATTATCATAGTGTATGCCCTCAGTCGGGATTTTATACAGCTTTTCGATGCAGTGATAATCTACAAGGTGCTTTTCATTCAATGCCTGCTCGTACTCGTAGGCATAAGTTGGCATATCATCTTCAAGGTCAAAAAATTCGTATGTGTTATGCCCAACATCATTCTTAGGAGTGGCAGTCAGTCCAACAAGCAACGCATCGAAATATTCAAAAATAGCTCTGTACTTCTTAAAAATACTTCTGTGAGCTTCATCAACGATAATCAAATCGAAATGTCCCGGAGTAAAGAGTTTCTGTCCATCATCCGTATTTTCATCATTTATGGCATTCATTATAGTGGGGTAAGTAGAGAATATTGCCCGGTCAGTCGGTTTGTCATTTCCACGCTCCAACAAGTTGCAAGCGGACAGATTCGGCATATGTTTTGTAAATGCGTTCTTGGCCTGCTTTACAAGTTCTTTTCTGTCTGAAAGGAACAGAATATTTGTAATCCATCTATTATTTGTCAATACATCAACGAGAGATACAGCTGTTCTTGTTTTGCCAGTGCCTGTTGCCATGACGAGCAGAGCCTTGCGGCGTTTATTCATGTACTCTTCGCAAACACGCTGGATAGCAATTTTCTGATAATCACGATCTGTGATAGATGGATTGATATTTAACTGATAAAGCGGCGTTGCAAGAGTGCGGCGGTCAATGATACGCTGCATATCTTGCTTTGAAAAGACAGAGTATACCTTTCTCTCTGGATAGTTAGTATCATCCCAAAACCATGTGGTGTAGCCGTTGGTATAGAAAATCAGCGGACGCTGTCCAGTCATATTCTCAAGGCATTTGGCATAAAGATACGCCTGATGTTGTCCAACTTTCGGATCAACAGTTGTTTTTTTGGCTTCCACAACAGCTAGCGGTTTCCCGTTATTACCGAGAAGGACATAGTCAGCGAAACCTGTTTTTGACTCGTTAGGCATACCAAAAACAGGATATTCTTCGATGCAGTCTTTTTTGAATGTCCAGCCCATTGATTTGATATCTACATCAATGATGCTCTTGCGGGTTTCAGCCTCACTAATATTATCGGGATTGAACGTGCGTTTTTGTTGGTTCTGCTGACGCAGAGTAGCCATTTCAGATTGTATTTTTTTGATTTCTTCAGCCATTTTTGCACGTTCTTTAGAACGAGTTTCCAATTCCTCCTGGAGCTTCTTAAGTTTACCAGAAGAAACACTTTGATTAGTGTTTGCTGCAAGCAATGACTCATCAAAATGGCGTTCTTTATAATTAGAGCCGTAGCAATAGTCAATAAACAAGATGAAATCAAAGAGGTTGGACAGTGCCAGTACAGCCTCTTTGTAGGTAACCTGCTTGCTTGTGTGAGCTGCAAAGTTACCTAATTTGATAATATAGCGGAGGCGATTCAGAATATCCTCATCCACCGAATCAATAAAAGAAGGATTGAATACCAGTGCAGAGAAATTTTCTTTAAAAGGCATTGTAAGGGATGGATCTGCTGAATACAGCCACTTCACGGCAAGCTCCGCACTTTTGCGTACGCCAAGGGCACAGAGGGCAGGACTGGCAGAAATGGACTTTTCAGCTTCGACACAGGCATCCGAAAACGCCTTAAATTGATTATCTTTTTTCAAGAAATCAAAGTTAGTCATACAACTTTCTCCCTTCTATTGTAATATTTTCTATTGTTAACGCTAAAAGCGTACATACCAATTTCGATTTGCAGGAACTTGCAGAATTGAAAAAACTGGCTTATTCAATTTCTTCACCCGGTCTTGAGCAAAGCTATAATCCGAACTGTCCTAACGATGCATCTTTTGTAAAATGCCTTGAAAGGATAGAATCTATGGAAAAATACATTGATGAAGAGGTTGACCGTTTCGTTTGTCTCAAAGCGGATATCCGCAATGTTATCGATGAGGTTGAAAACCACGATCAGCAAATGCTCCTCCGTTATCGATATATACATCTCTACTCTTGGGAGAAGATAGAATCAGAGATGCATTACAGTCACAGGTGGATACATACTCTTCATGGAAAAGCACTTAAAGCTGTTGATGTTGTTTTGAAAAGAAGGAATGTTATATGAGTTACTATGATGCAGTTGGTGGCAAAATGCCAATGGAAAAAGAAGACAATCAGAAAGAGTACACTTGAATGCACAAAAGTGCACTTAAAAGCACTTTTATTCCAAAAATCTTTGTGGTACAATAGTAATAGTGAAAAGCATATAAAAAACAAGCCTTTGTGGGAGTAATTCCGCAAGGGCTTTTTCTATGTCCGGAATCAGGAGGTGAACCCTATGCCAAGAAAACCGAAACAGCATTGTGCATATCCCGGCTGTCCAAGGCTCAGCTACGGACGATATTGTGACGAGCACAAAAGAATTACAGAACGAAACTACGAGAAGTACAGCAGAAACCCCGAGGTTCACCGCAAGTACGGACAAGCGTGGAAACGAATTCGTGACAGCTATGTAAAGGAGCACCCTTTCTGCGAGAAGTGTTTTGAACGAGGTATTCTGGTTCCCGTTGATGAAGTACACCACATTATACCTGTTTCCAAAGGTGGTACACACGATAAAAATAATCTGATGAGCCTGTGCAAAAGCTGTCATAACAAAATTCATTATGAACTCGGCGACAGAAATGTAAGGAATTGACCACCAGGGGCGGGTCAAATCTCTAATAATCACAAATGATGAGAACGGTGCCTCCTCTCACGCATAAAAACGCCGGTTCAAAGGGGGGATATAACCCCTCGGTTAAAAGGAGTGAAAAAATAATGGCAAAAGACGGAACAAACAGAGGGGGCAGACGGATTCGTGCTGGCGACAAGCCTATGTCAGCCACCGAAAAAATACAGAAAGGTCTGCCCGTACAGATTATGAAAAACGATATTCCCGAACTGGAAACTTCGGAACTTGAAGCGGTGGATTTGCCCGAGGGAGCGGTTCTGCAAGGGGTGGATATGCCAAAACCGAGTGAGTATCTTTCCGCAAGACAGAAAAACGGAATACCGCTCGGTGCTGATGAAATATACACAGAAACCTGGCTGTGGCTGAAAAAGCGTGGCTGCGAGAACCTCGTAAATAAGCGTTTGATTGAGTCTTATGCACAGGCATTTGCAAGATACATTCAGTGCGAGGACGCAATGAGCACATATGGACTTTTAGGCAAGCACCCGACAACAGGCGGAGTTATGGTGTCGCCGTTCGTTCAGATGTCACAGCAGTTTCAGAAAACTGCAAATATGATATGGTACGAGATTTATGACATTGTAAAGCAGAACTGCACGGAGGAGTTTACTGATAACCCTAACGATACAATGGAGCAGCTTTTAAGAAAAAGGAGAGGTTGACGAAATGCAAAAAGAAATAAATAGCTTTATGCGTGAACTAAAAGGAAACAGACAAAATCTGACCGCACAGCAGTATAAAACCATAAAAGGGCAAGCCCTGAAATGCAGTGTTGCGGACGCAAGAAAAGGACTATATAAAGTCCTTGGTAGGAGGGGCAGAAGATGAAAACAACCACTGAAATGCAGCTTGTGGATATAGACAAGCTGATACCTTATGTGAATAATGCAAGAACACATAATGCACAGCAGATTACAAAGCTGCGTTCTTCACTGCGTGAGTTCGGTTTTATCAATCCCGTTATTATCGACAGGAATTATAATGTCATAGCCGGACACGGTAGAATACTTGCGGCAAAGGAAGAAAATATCAAAGAAGTACCGTGCGTATTTGTTGATTATCTGACTGAGGCACAGAAAAAAGCATACATTCTTGCAGATAACCGAATGGCTCTTGATGCCGGTTGGGACGAAGAACTTCTGAAAATTGAGATAGAGGGTTTACAGGCAGACGATTTCGATTTGAGTCTGACGGGATTTGACGAAAAGGAACTTGCGGATATTTTCGATTCCGATACAGATGCCAAAGATGATGATTTTGATGTCGAGGCAGAACTGGAAAAGCCTTGCATTACAAAACAGGGTGACATTTGGATACTCGGCAGACATAAGGTTATATGCGGTGATTCAACCGAACCGTCAACCTTTGAAAAGCTGCTCGGTGATACCAAAGTCAATCTTGTGTGTACTGACGCTCCATACTTCGTTGCCCTGAAAAACAAGTCCGGCACGATTACCAATGACAATCTGGACGATAAGCAGGCTTATGAATTTTTAATGAAAGTATTCACCAATTTCAAAAATGCGATGGCTTTGGATGCGTCAATTTATGAATTCTATGCGACTATGAAAACCCGTGTATTTTATGACGCATTTGAGGATGCCGGCTTTAAGGTCGGTGCAGGTCTTATCTGGAAAAAGCCGAGAGCACCGTTTATGCGTACTGACTGGAAGTTCAATATGGAGCCTATCATCTGGGGTTGGCGTAAGGACGGCAAACATATATGGTATGGTGACCAGAAACAGACCGCTGTATTTGAGTTTGACGGCATTAAGGATTCAGAGAAAGATGGCTGTGGTCATCCGTCCAGCAAGCCTGTTCCGCTCATTGCCTATCTCATCAAACAGTGTACGCAGTCCAATGGACTGGTGCTTGATGGATTTCTTGGAAGTGCATCTACATTGATGGCTTGTGACCAGCTTAACCGCATTTGTTATGGTGTGGAGCTGGAACCGAAATTTGTTGATGTTGCTGTGAAAAGGTATATGGCAGCTAATAATGAAAGTTCAGACGGTATAACTCTTATCCGTAACGGTAATAAAATGACTTATGAACAGGCACTGTCGGAAATGGAGGCAGAGTTAGATGAGTAATGTTAATGCTTGGCAAACCTGTCCGTTTGTAAAGCGTTTTTTGTAACGGAGGTTGCCGATGGAAAATAAAAATTTAACTCTTGGCTCTCTTTTTGACGGCAGTGGGGGTTTTCCTTTGGGAGGGCTTCTTGCAGGAATAGAGCCTGTGTGGGCATCGGAAATTGCTCCGTTTCCAATAAGAGTAACAACAAAAAGACTGCCACAGATAAAACATTACGGTGATGTTTCAAAACTAAACGGAGCAGAAGTGCCACCTGTTGATGTAGTGACATTTGGCAGTCCGTGTCAGGATCTCTCTTTGGCCGGGAAAAGATATGGGCTGTCAGGTTCAAGAAGTAACCTCTTTTATGAGGCGGTCAGAATTGTAAAAGAAATGAGGTGTGCAACAAATGACAAATATCCACGGTTCATCGTGTGGGAAAATGTCCCCGGAGCGTTCTCGTCAAACAAAGGACAGGATTTCAGGGCAGTCCTCGACGCTATCTGCAAAGTCAAAAGAAAAGACTATGCTGTTCCTGAACCTCCGAACGGAAAGTGGACAAACTCAGGAGAGATTGTGGGAGAGAATTTCTCTCTTGCGTGGAGAGTGTTCGATGCTCAGTATTGGGGAGTTCCCCAGAGAAGAAAACGTATCTTCCTTGTCGCAGATTTTGCAGAACAATGTGCCGGAAAAATATTATTTGAGTCCGAGGGCATGTCAGGGTATTCTCCGAAGAGCGTCTGTCCGTGGCAAGGTACTTCCGGAAGTGCTGAGAAAAGCACTGGAAAGACAGGCATCGGCATAGACGGGTATAACGGTTCTGTGTCCAATCAGGCATCAACTCTCGGTGTTAATTGCGGAATGTCAACAGGCAGAAACGGTGTTATGGTGTTAAATGACCAGGGCGGAAACCGTATTGATTTGACGGAGAATAAAACCTGTACACTTCGTGCAGAGGCACACCACCCTCCGCTCGTCTTTGAGAACCACAGTCAGGACACACGATATACTCAGCTTGACAATGTTGCTCCCACTGTGCTTTCAACTTATGGAACAGGCGGCAACAATCAGCCGTTTGTGTTGGAAACTCCGAAAACACTGAAAATCCGCAGTGGTTGTGACGGCGGTGGTAAGGGAGCGTTGATACAGAACGATAAATCTGCAACGCTTTCCTGTAATAATGACCAGACACTGTTTGTACCTAAATGCTACGGTATCTGTTCCAAAAACAGCAACTCTATGAAATCGGACAATCCAAACAGTGGTTTTTATGAGGCACAAACAAGCAGATGTATTGATGCAAACGGCGGTAATCCCTCGTGTAATCAGGGCGGAATGGCAGTGGTTGCGGTACAGGGTTCTGTGATTGGCAGAAAAGATAAAAACGGACCGCAAGGCAGTGGAATTGATGAAAATGTTAGCTTCACACTGAATACAGTTGATAAACACGCTGTGGCTTACGGAATAGACCGTGCAGCTTTCAATCAGGGCAAAAACGCAAAATTCGGTATCTGTATTGAAGAAGAAATCGAACCGCCTATTGTAGCACGGGGAGCAAACGCAACAGCTGTGCCTGTTTATTCCACGAGCAAAAACTCACATCATACTATTGCCGAAAAAGAACTGGCAAACACACTGGTTGCAACCGACTACAAAGACCCGCCTGTGGTAAATGATACCGAGTACATAGTCAGACGGCTGACGCCGACCGAATGTGCAAGACTTCAGGGTTTTCCCGATTGGTGGTGCAGTGACCTCGGCACTGAAAATCCGACTGATGAAGAAATTAAGAACTGGCAGAATATTTTTGATGAGTATAACAAGGCTGTCGGAAAGAATATCAAACCCAAGTCGGAAAAGCAGATAATAAAGTGGCTGAAAAATCCCCATTCCGATTCCGAGGAGTACAAGATGTGGGGAAATGGAGTTTCATTGCCCATAGTTTTTTTCGTGCTGTCTGGCATTGTGTACTATTCACAGTTAATTGTGCAATAATTTTATGATTTGCTTTGAAAATATATCTTGAAATTTGTATAAATCAGAGCGATATATGTAGTACCAAAAACATAGGAGGTGCTCATAAATGAGATTTGAATTTAACAAAACAGGAGCAGACAGAAAAGCACTGGTTACAGCCATTGGAGAAATCCTTGGAACAAAGCCAAAGTACATGGGAATGCCAACAGCGGCTTATGACTTTGGAGGACTGATCATCGACAAGAATGGTGGTGCAGAGTTTGAAGAGAATATTTTCCCGAAGGACATTGAAGACCTTATCGACCGGCTTGCCGACAGAGGCTTTATAGCCGCAGAAACGCCCTGTAACGCAACAAACAATGAGGTCGGGAAATTATCCGAAACAACCGAAAACAAGCCACACAGCGAAAATGTGGGGCTTACGGTTGAGGTTCCGAGCGACAGTGTCAATACCAAAAACCTCGCTGCTCTTCTCGGTGTCAAAGGCGAACTGATAAAGAAAGCACTGAGAACAGACAGCCTTGATTTTAAAGTTGTCGGGGACAGGGTTTCATTCCACTGGTTTCAGAATACCGATATTAAAAATGCTGATACATACACGAAGTTCATATCCGCACTCTGCAAAATGTCAAAAGACCAAAAGCGAATCAACAAAACAGAAAGCAATGCGGAAAATGAAAAGTACGCTTTTCGGTGTTTTCTGTTAAGGCTCGGCTTTATCGGAAACGAATACAAAAATGACAGAAAAGTCCTTTTGAAAAATCTGACGGGTAGCAGTGCATTTAAAGGGGGCAACCGATAATGAGATTTCCTGATAAAGAAACCGTTGAAAAGATACGAAAAGAATACCCTGTCGGCACGAGGATTGAACTTGTAAAAATGAATGACATACAGGCTCCGCCTGTTGGAACAAAGGGAACGGTAAAAGGCGTGGACGATGCAGGAAGTTTGGTTGTTGCGTGGGACAACGGCTGCGGTCTTAATGTGGTTTATGGTGAGGATATTGTAAAGAAACTCGACACCGTGACCACTGTCTGCTATGGCGAAAAGGAAGTGTGGGATTCCCGTGAGGAGGCTGTGAACTTCTTCCTGAGAGCAATCGCAGGGAGTGAGGGCAGTGAGTGCGAACGGTACAAAAATATTTATATCAAGTTGATAACGGGCGAAAAAATCTGCTCTGACGAAACGGACTGAAACCGCCATAATGTACACAAACACGGCAAAAATACAGCAAAAATCATTGTGTGATAATCGTATTGATATATCTCCGAAAAAGAGCGAATATGTGTACACCGAAAGGGAAAACACACCAAAAACAAACGGAGGTACATACCATGAGCGAAAAAACAACAAGACAAATCGAGGAAATGAAAAAGCAGACAATCGGCGTTGAGGTTGAAATGAACAACATAACAAGAGAAAAAGCAGCCCGCCTTGCAAGCGAGTTTTTCGGAACAGGCAGATATGAAAACACAGCACGACGCAACGGTTACTGCACCTGGTCAGCGTGGGACGCAGACGGCAGAGAGTGGAAATTCCAGAAAGACGTCAGCATTGTAGGACCCGACGCTGAAAAATGCGAAATGGTAACCCCAATCCTGAATTACAGCGACATTGAAACCTTACAGGAAATAATCAGAATACTCAGAAAAGCAGGAGCAAAGAGCGATTCTTCAAGGGGTTGCGGAGTTCACATTCACATCGGGGCAAAAGGACACACGGCACAGACACTCAGAAACCTTGCAAACATTATGGCAAGCCACGAACAACTTCTGATTTCCGCTTTGAACCTTGACGAATACCGAATCAGAAGATATTGCAGAACGGTTGACGAAAGCTTTTTAGAGCAGATTAACAGAAAAAAGCCGACAACAATGTCGGAACTTGCAGATATATGGTACAAGAGTCACAACGCAAACTACGGCAGAAACCAACACTACAACGACAGCAGATACCATATGCTGAATTTCCACGCAACCTTTACAAAGGGAACGGTTGAATTCAGACTTTTCCAATTTGATGCACCTTCAAACGGCAAGCAGAACGGACTTCACGCAGGACAGCTTAAAAGCTACATTCAGCTTTG
>JBJEOP010000074.1:0-2209 GCA_051880775.1 Acutalibacteraceae bacterium | reverse complement strand
AGGACGGTTCGGAACTTCCTATAAAGGTGCTTAACGGTAAACCGGGATATATAAATTTCCTTGACGCATTCAACAGCTGGCAGCTTGTAAGCGAGCTTAAAGCTGCAACGGGACTTCCTGCCGCAGCGTCATTCAAGCATGTAAGTCCTGCCGGTGCAGCGGTTGCAACAGAACTTTCAGATACACTCAAAAAGATTTATTTTGTTGACGACCTTGAACTTTCACCGATAGCAAGTGCATACGCAAAAGCAAGAGGTGCAGACAGAATGTCATCATACGGCGACTGGGCGGCACTCTCCGATGTATGTGACAAGCAGACCGCACTTCTTCTTCAAAGGGAAGTATCCGACGGTATAATTGCTCCCGGTTATACAGACGAGGCTCTTGAAATCCTCAAATCAAAACGCAGAGGAACATATAATATCGTTCAGATAGACCCGTCTTATGTTCCGGCTGAAATCGAGCATAAGCAGGTTTACGGCATAACATTTGAGCAGGGCAGAAACAATCTTAAAATTGACGCTGAAATGCTCAAAAACATTGTAACCGAAAACAAAGACCTTCCCGAATCCGCAAAGCGTGACCTTATTATTTCTCTTATTACACTTAAATACACACAGTCAAACTCCGTATGCTATGCAAAAGACGGACAGGCAATCGGCGTAGGTGCAGGTCAGCAGTCAAGAATCCACTGCACACGTCTTGCAGGAAACAAAGCTGATATATGGTATCTCCGCCAGTGTCCGAAGGTTCTTGCACTGCCGTTCAAAGACGATATCCGCCGTCCTGACAGAGATAATACCATTGATGTATATATTTCAGATGATTATGAAGACGTTCTTGCTGACGGCGTATGGGAACAGTTCTTTACAAGAAAGCCTGAACCACTTACAAGAGAAGAAAAGAAAGAATGGCTTTCAACATTCAGCGGTGTTTCACTCGGTTCAGACGCATTCTTCCCGTTTGGTGATAACATTGAGCGTGCAAAGAGAAGCGGCGTTCAGTATATAGCACAGCCTGGCGGTTCAATCCGTGACGACAACGTAATTGACACCTGCAACAAATACAATATGACTATGGCATTTACAGGCATTCGCCTTTTCCATCACTGATACGGAGGCATATAAGATATGAAAATACTTGTAGTCGGAAGCGGCGGACGTGAACACGCTATAATCAGAAAACTCAAAGAAAGTCCCAAGGTTGACAAAATATATGCAGCACCGGGCAACGGCGGAATTTCCCGTGACGCTGAATGTGTTGACATCAACGCTATGGACAAGGAGAAAATGGTCGAGTTTTCAAAAAATAACGACATTGACCTTGTTTTTGTAGCACCTGACGATCCTCTTGCGGCAGGAATGGTTGATACTCTCACAGCAAACGAAATAAGAGCTTTCGGACCTTGTGCAAATGCGGCAATAATCGAAAGCAGTAAGGTTTTTTCAAAAAATCTTATGAAAAAATACAATATTCCAACTGCCGCTTATGAGGTGTTCAATGACCCTCACAAAGTAATGGAATATATAGAGGCACAGGGAAAATATCCTGTTGTTATCAAGGCTGACGGACTTGCACTCGGCAAAGGCGTAATTATAGCACAAAATCACGCTGAGGCACAGGACGCAGTCAAAGAAATTATGGAAGATAAGAAATTCGGTGATTCAGGCAACAATGTTGTCGTTGAGGAATTTCTTACAGGTCCTGAGGTTTCGGTTCTTGCGTTTACTGACGGCAAAACACTCAAACCGATGGTTTCATCAAAAGACCATAAGCGTGCCTATGATAACGATGAAGGACTTAACACAGGCGGAATGGGTACAATAAGTCCAAACCCCTATTATACACCCGAAATTGCCGAAATCTGCCGCAAGACAATTTTTGAACCGACAGTAGCTGCAATGAACAGTGAAAACCGCACATTCAAAGGCTGTCTGTATTTCGGACTTATGATTACACCCGACGGTCCTAAGGTTATCGAATACAACGCACGATTTGGCGACCCCGAAACACAGGTTGTACTTCCAAGACTTAAAACAGACTTTGTTGATATAATCAACGCCGTTATAGACGGAACTCTTGACCAACTTGATATAGAGTGGAGTGACGAGGCAACAGCTTGTGTCGTTATGGCGTCGGGCGGTTATCCTCAGGCATACAAAAAAGGTCTTGAAATCACAGGACTTGACGAAAACGGACAGGCAAGCGG
>JBJEOP010000073.1:0-10972 GCA_051880775.1 Acutalibacteraceae bacterium | reverse complement strand
GAAATATTACAAGTCCACGGAGAGGAAGTACCGGAACTGTTTGCATTTCTGTTTTTTCGTTATCCATTTTTTCCTCCAATTATATTAAAACATAGTGTGAATTATATCATAAATCGAGTTTTTTAGCAAGTGTCATAATTTTTATAAAATTCGGCTGATTTATGGTTTACATAAATGTAAGTTGACTGCTCTCCGGAAGGTCGTTAAATGCTCCTGCTTCTCTCAGAGTTTCAATAACCGATTTTGACACCTTTGCACGCTGCTGAAAATCCTCTACGGACATAAACTCACCGCCGTTTTTGGCTTCGGCAATACTGTTTGCGGCAGCTTCACCAACGCCGGCAATACTTGAAAACGGCAGACGAATTTTATCGCCCTCTACAAGAAATCTTTTTGCGTCGGATTTGTAAACATCTATCGGCAGAACTCCGATTCCCCGTGCAAGCATTTCGTTTACAATCTGTAAAGTTGCATACGAGGCTTCTTCTTTTGCTGATGCCTCTTTTTTCTGGATTTTCATATTTATATCCATCATTTTTCTTTTTACGGCTTCACGACCTTTACATACCAAAGCTCCGTCAAAATCGTCACTTCTTACCGTAAAATAAGCTGCATAGTATTCTTTTGGTCTATGCACCTTATACCAGCCAAGACGCAGAGTTGAAATCATATATGCGGCTGCGTGAGCTTTCGGGAACATATATTTTATCTTCATACAGGAATCAATGTACCATTGAGGAACACCGTGTTCTTTCATTGCTTTGAAGTGTTCTTCGGTAAGCAGTTTTTTGGCGTTGCCCTTACGGACAATTTCCATTATTTTGAACGCCATATCAGGTTCAAGACCCTTATGCATAAGATAAACCATAATATTATCACGGGTTCCTATTACTTCGGAAATCGTGCATATTTTCTTTTCAATAAGGTCAGCGGCATTTCCAATCCATACGTCTGTACCGTGTGAAAGACCTGAAACCTGCAAAAGGTCGGCAAAGGTTTTTGGCTGTGTGTCAATAAGCATATGACGTACAAAGCTTGTGCCGACCTCAGGCAATGAAAATGTACCTGTTTCAGAATCTATGTCTTCCGGTGTAACGCCAAGTGCCTTTGTAGATGTAAACAATGACATAACGTCGGGGTCACTCATCGACACATCCATTACACTGATTCCTGTATATTCTTCAAGATAATGATAAATTGTCGGAACATCGTGACCGAGTTCGTCAAGCTTACATACTGTATCGTGAATGGAATGAAAGTCAAAGTGAGTAGTGATTATATCAGTTTTCTGGTCGTTTGCCGGTCGCTGTATCGGACAAAATTCATATATATCATTCATACGGGGTACAACAACCATTCCAGCAGGATGCTGTCCTGTTGTTCTTCTTACACCTGTACAGCCCTCGGCAAGACGCATTTCTTCGGCTTTATTGATTGTTATGCCACGGGTTTCCGCATATTTGCGGACATAGCCTATGGCTGTTTTTTCCGCAACCGTGGCGATTGTGCCTGCTTTAAACACATTTTCCTTACCGAAAAGTCTTTCGGTATATCTGTGTGAACAGGTCTGATACTCGCCCGCAAAGTTAAGGTCAATATCAGGGGTTTTATCTCCTTTAAATCCGAGGAATGTTTCAAACGGTATATCGTGACCGTCACGAAGATACTCCGTACCGCAGTTCGGACATTTTTTCGGCGGAAGGTCAAAGCCTGAGCCGTAACTTCCGTCATCAAAAAATTCGCTGTTATGGCACTTAGGACAAACATAATGCGGGCAGAGCGGATTAACCTCTGAAATACCCGACATAGTTGCAACGAATGACGAACCGACAGAGCCTCGTGAACCAACAAGATAGCCGTGTTCGTTTGAGTCGGCAACCAGTTTTTGGGCTGTCATATATAATACGGAAAATCCGTTTTTGATAATTGAGCTTAACTCTTTATCAATTCTTGCCCGAACAATTTCGGGCAGCGGATCGCCGTATATGTTTTTTGCACGTTCCCATGTTATGCGTGTAAGGTCTTCCTCGGCACCGGGAATAAACGGCGGAAAGTTTCCCTTAGGAACTGCACGGATAGTTTCTACCATATCCGCAATTTCGTTGGTATTGGTAACAACAACCTCATAAGCTTTTTCTTTGCCGAGATATTCAAATTCTTTGAGCATTTCTGCTGTTGTACGGAAATACAAGGGTGCCTGTTCCTCTGCGTCCGAAAATCCCTGTGCAGTCATAAGCACCTTTCGGTATTCACTGTGGTGAGGATCCATAAAATGAACATCACAGGTTGCAACAACCGGTATATCAAGCTCTTCTCCGAGCTTTACGACAGTCCTGTTAAATTCCTGTAATTCCTCAACAGAGTTTACAGTGCCGTTGCGGAGCATATACATATTGTTTCCGATTGGCTGTATTTCAAGATAATCATAAAAGGACGCAATTTTTTTAAGTTCTTCCCAGCTTTTTCCGGCGACTATTGCACGGAAAAGCTCGCCTGCCTCACACGCACTGCCTATAATAAGTCCGCTGCGGAGTTTTACAAGCTCGGATTTCGGCAGAAGAGGTTTCTTATAAAAATAATCAATATGTGATTTTGAGATGAGTTTATATAGATTTTTCAGTCCAAGCTGATTTTTAACCAGTATAATCTGATGATAGTATTTGTATGATTTTATGTCAGGTTTTGGAAGTGCAGTGCTTATTTGAGATATTTTCTTGACTCCATAATCCTCTGAAAGCTTTATAAGCATTACCTGAAAAATCTTTGCAAGCATAAGTGCATCATCACACGCTCTATGATGGTTAAAGTCGCCAAGTTTGAGATGCTTTGCGATAGAATCAAGTTTATGCTTTGAAAGCTGAGGAAACATTCCCCTTGAAATTGCAAGTGTATCAATATGAGTCAATGTATAAGGGATTTTATGTCTTTCAGCGGCAACTTTAATAAAAGATGTATCAAATGTTGCATTATGTGCAACAACAACTGCATTTTCACCGCAGAAATCAAGAAACGAAGTAACTGCTTCCTGTTCTGACGGAGCATTTTCGACCATAGAATCATCAATTCCTGTAAGTTCTGTAATCTTTTCAGGGATATGCTTTTCAGGATTTACAAATGTAGAAAATGTATCTTTTATTTCGCCGTTTACTAAGCGTACTGCACCTATTTCCGTTATTCTTTCTTTTGAGGCGGTAAGCCCTGTGGTTTCAATATCGAATACGATAAATTCACCGTCAAGCGATATATCTGTACTTCCCTGAACGGCGGTAGATGCTTCATCGTTTATAAAATACGCCTCAACACCGTAAATAATCTTAATTTTGCCGCCTTTTTTTGCTATTGCGTCACAGGCGTTCATTGCGTCAGGATATGCCTGTGCAACACCGTGGTCGGTGATTGCTATTGCAGGCATTCCCCACGAATATGCACGGTTGACAAGGTCGCCTGCACTGGTAACACCGTCCATTGCCGACATATTTGTATGAAGATGAAGTTCAACTCGTTTTTTCTCGGCTTTATCAACAACCTTTTGCATTGCCACAGTGCTGACAGCAGATGCCATTACAGTAAGGTCGTGTTCATATTTATCGTATTGAGCCTCACCTCTGACCAATACTGCCATACCTTTTTTAAGCTCGGTAACAGCTTTGCATTTTTCATTCTGGTCAATTATTTTTATAGTGATAGAGCCTGTAAAATCGGTTATTGTAATTGAGATAATTTTCTTTTTGTTATCTCTTGTGTCCTTTATGTCTATTGCAAAAATTTGTCCCCAGATGATTATTCTTCCCGATTCAGGAGTAATACGGTTAACAGGAAAAGTTTCTCCACGGATATTTCCTCCGTAAATTGCATTAGCCGTTTCAGGAATATATGAAGGAATAAGCGTTTTGCCTTCACGGATTTCAATTTCAGAATAGGCGGTTAAAACTTGTTTAGACTGAGGTTTATTTTGCTTTGCTTTAAGATCGTCACCTGTTTTCATCATACTTTCATATTGTTCGATTTCAGCAATTTTTGCCTCTCTCAGAGCCTTTTCCTCATTAATCTTCTGATGTTCAATATATGTCTGACTGTCAGCAGTAATTGACAAAATCCCGTTAAATTCCACATTAACATTGATATTAAATTCGTCTTTTATCAGTTTTGAAAGCTGTTTATCAAATTTCTGCTGTTCGAGTATATCCTTTCCGCCGTGCTGTAATGTAATAATAAATCTGTTGTCTTTTAGTTCGGCAGTAGATTCATTAAGCGTACCGTTAAGGCTTGCACAGCGTCTTTTGAGTTCCAGTACAAGCTCAGGATAATATTCAGCAGAAAAAAGTGTACTTTCATAATGCGGATTTAAAAAACACTGTGAAAGATTGAGGACGCTTCCGCATATAATCTTTTCGGCATCAAATATGGTTTTTCTGTCAATCAGCTCAGAACATTCGATATAAATTTCCATTGAACGAATAACAGAGTCCATTTTTATATTTATTATTTTACTGTTATTTATGCTTGGGGGCAGTTTTGATGTATCAAGGTATCTGCCAAAAAAATCAGAAAAAATTTTCAACTGAATCTTCCTTTATAGTCTTTACATATTCTCTATTTCTTTTACAAGCTCAGAAAGCAGTTCGGACTCAGGTACTTTTCTGACAATTTCACCTTTTTTGAATATAAGTCCCTCTTTAAGTCCACCTGCAATTCCGATGTCGGCTTCCCTTGCTTCTCCAGGTCCGTTTACGGCACAGCCCATTATAGCAACGGTGATATTTTTTTTGCAGTCTTTCAGCATTTCCTCGGCTTGCTTTGCAATTCCGATAAGGTCAATTCTTGTGCGTCCACAGGTAGGACAGGATATAAACTTTATACCCTCGTCATTCAGTCCGAGTGCTTTAAGTATATCCTTTGCAGCATATACTTCCTTTACTGGTTCGTCTGTAAGCGATACTCTTATTGTATCGCCTATGCCTTTAAGAAGAAGTGAGCCTATACCTATTGACGATTTAATAATCCCCATTCTTTCGGTGCCTGCCTCAGTTACTCCGAGATGCAGCGGATAATTGCATTTTTCGGAAACAAGCTCATAAGCCTGAGTCATAAATTCAACATTTGATGACTTCATAGACAAAACTATATTATCAAAATCAAATTTTTCAAGCAGTGATGCGTGATACATTGCACTGTCACATAATGCCTGAGGAGTAGGCTTTCCGTATTTTGCGAGAATTTCTTTTTCAAGAGAGCCTGAATTAACACCTATTCTTATAGGTATATTTCTGCGGCTACATTCCTCGGCAACCATTTTAACACGGCTTTCATCACCGATATTCCCGGGGTTAATGCGAATTTTATCTATTCCTGCGGCTGCCGCTTCAAGTGCAAGACGGTAGTCAAAATGTATATCCGCAACAAGAGGTACACTGACTTCTTTTTTGATTGCAGGAATGAGATTTACTGCATCCTGATTCGGTATTGCAAGGCGAATTATATCACAGCCCGCCTTTTCAAGCTCAACAGACTGTTTTACACTGGCTCCAATATTGTCAGACGGAACATTCAGCATTGACTGAACGGTAATTTTTGAATTGCCGCCGATACTTATATTTCCGATTTGTATTTGTTTTGTATTCTTTCTTATCATTCTTAACATCTCCTGTTACGAAAAGAGCCTTATAACATCGTTAATCGAAATAACAACCATCAGCAAAAGAAGAAGAGCCATTCCAATTGCGTGAACATATCCCTCGTGTTCGGGCTTTACAGGTTTTCTTCTTATAGCTTCTATTATAAGGAATATCAGTCTGCCGCCGTCAAGTGCGGGTAAAGGAAGTAAGTTTACTATACCAAGGTTAACTGTAATTACCATCATTACATATATAAGATTGCTCAGACCGTCCCAGAAACTGCTTTCAAGACCGCTTGCGCTTGCCTGAGATATTGCAGATGTCATACCAATAGGTCCTGCAACCTCATTGAAACCGAACTGACCTGTTACGAGTCCGACAAGACTTGCCCATACCATTCTGACGGTTGAAACCGTTGATTTGAATGTCTGAACAATTAGATTTCCAAAATTATTTTCTATTGCCTCAACCTTAAAATCAAGCTGTATTATATCTGCATTACTGCTCGATTTTGTGGTAGGGAACACAACATTATCAAGGTTTATTTGTTTTCCGTCACGGATAACAGACATATTTAATTTATTTGACTTTGCAGTTGCAAACGCAAAACTCATATCATTAGATGTGCTGATATGATAACCGTTTATTGATTTTATTTCGTCGCCGACCTTTAATGATTGTGACGATGTTGAATTGTCGGCAAAGTTCGCAATAGTGGTTGATGCAAAGTATTTATTCGGTGCAAGTATTATTGCCATAAGGACAAGTCCGAGAATCATATTCATTATTGCACCGGCAACAACGATAATCATTCTTTTCCATACAGCTTTGTTTCCGAATGCATTTTCGTCATTGCTTTCTTCGTCTTCGCCCTCCATAGAACAAAATCCGCCTATCGGAAAAAGTCTGAGAGAATAAAGCGTTTCACCTTTTTTAAATTTGATGATTTTAGGCCCCATTCCAAGAGCAAATTCATTAACCTTTACGCCGGAAAGCTTTGCCGTTACAAAATGTCCTAATTCGTGTATAAAAATTATCAGTTCAAAAAGCAGTATTCCTATAATAATCAGTAATGCAACTTCTATTTCAATCATCTCCCAAGCTGTTTACAGGTATAAATTAACAGTATTTTTCACGCACTTTTCTTCGGGTTTCTTTGTCGGTATAAAGAATATCCTCAAGCGTAAGTGAGTCTGAAATGTCCGAAGAAAATTCCGACACTGAATTTCCGACTATATCCGCAATTTTTAAAAATGATATTTGCCCTTTTAAAAACATATCAACTGCAACCTCATTTGCGGCATTTGCAACCGTCGGGTACAGCCCGCCTTTTCTGAGTGCCTGACGGCATATTGCAAGACATTCAAATGTATCATAATCGGGTTTATAAAATGTCAGCTGTGCAATTTCGGCTAAATTCAGTTCCTTTACGGGTGAAGAAACACGTTCGGGATAAGTCAGTGCATATTGAATGGGTATTCTCATATCAGGAACGCCAAGCTGTGCAATAACTGCATTATCTTCAAGCTGAATCATCGAATGTATGATACTCTCCCTATGAATAAGTACATCAATATCCTCATCTTTTACGCCAAAAAGCCACGACGCCTCTATGACTTCAAGCCCTTTATTCATCATTGTAGCAGAGTCAATGGTTATTTTTGCACCCATATTCCAGTTTGGGTGTTTAAGTGCGTTTTCAACAGTGACATTTTGAAGCTCTTCCTTGCTTTTTCCGAAAAAAGAACCTCCTGAGGCAGTCAGTATGATTTTTTTTAATGAGTTTTCGGGACAACCCTGTAAACACTGAAAAATTGCCGAATGTTCACTGTCAACAGGATAAAGCTTTACTCCATAATCCTTGACGGCTTTTGTAACTATACTTCCGCCGGCAACAAGGGTTTCCTTGTTTGCAAGAGCAATGTTTTTTCCGGCTTTTATTGCCGAAATTGTAGGTAATAAACCGGCAACACCTACAATGGCATTAACCACTGTATCACAGCTATTTTCTGTTGCTGCCTGTATAATGCCTTCTTCTCCGCTTATAACCTTTATATCTGTATCGGCAAGTGCAGCTTTCAAAGTTAAGGCACAGCTTTTATCAATAACACATATTAGATTGGGTTTGAATTCCCGTGCCTGTTTTTCGAGAAGTTCAATATTTTTATATGCTGTCAGTGCCGTAACTTTTATATTATGCATTCGTGCAACATCAAGCGTCTGTGTTCCTATTGAACCCGTAGAGCCAAGAACTGATATACTTTTTGTCATTTTAACACTTCCAATCATCAACAAAGTATGGGCAGATATGTTATCATAATCAATAAAAACGGTGCAACAAAAACAACACTGTCAAAGCGGTCAAGTATTCCTCCGTGTCCCGGAATAATATTGCCGTAGTCCTTTATGTTACATGAACGCTTTATAAGAGAAAAACTTAAATCTCCAAGTATGGAAAGCAAAGAACCTGTCAGCGAAAGAATAGCAAGGTTCAAATAATTGATAGTTATTGTACCGCCGTAAATCCAATTTGCAAACACAAATCCTACACCGCAGGTTGCAAGAATACATACAACAACACCGCCAATAGCTCCCTCAACAGTTTTTTTAGGGCTTATTTCAGGGCATAGCTTGTGTTTACCCATAAAGCTTCCGACAAAGTATGCACCTGCGTCAGCCAACCACGGAAGTGCAAGAGTAATTACAAAATATAACGCTGAATGTGCAACATCCATATCCTTCATAGATATGATTGCTGAAAGCGAAATTGTAATAATAAGTGACATACTGTAAGTATATGCAAACTCCTTGAATGATATTGTTTTATGAAAAAATATCATCATAGAAAGCATTATTGCCGTATATGCATACCAGACAACTGTAAAAATATTATATGTCATCAACATTGGATATATAAATGCAAACGCAATGCTTGGAACGCTGATTTGCAGCAGTTTTAAAGAACCTGTTGCATGAGTAAACTCACCCACAGCTATCGCACACACAAGAGCAACCGCTATGTCAACAATAACCGGCACGGTCGAGCTCAGACACAAAACGACTATAATAAGAGAAATCCCTACTGCTCCTGATAATATTCTTTTGAGCATTTACACTCCTCCATATCTTCTGTTTCTTTTATTAAATTCAATTATTGCTTTGTCGAAATCATCGGCTTTAAAATCAGGCCACAAAGTATCTGTTGAATAAAATTCCGAATATGCCGCCTGATAAAGCATAAAGTTGCTTAGCCTGTTTTCGCCTCCTGTTCTTATTATGAGGTCAGGGTCAGGTTCTCCGCCTGTATAAAGACGTGAGGCAATATCGTCACAGGTAATATTGTCAATACTGATTTTGTTGTCTTTAACATCAGAACACAGTGATTTAACGGCACGGAGAATTTCGTCCCTTGCACCGTAATTCATCGCAATATTAAGCAGCATACCTTTTCTGTCCTTTGCTACTTCTTCTGTTTCGTTGATAAGTTCCACAAGCTTCGGATTAAACGCAGAACGGTCACCGATAAATACAACTTTTATATCGTCCTCCCGGAAATCGGTAAGTGAATCCACAAGATACTGATAAAAAAGTTTCATAAGGGCATTTACTTCTTCCATAGGTCGTTTCCAGTTTTCAGTAGAAAAAGCATATAGTGTAAGAATTTTAACACCGGTTTTGCTGATATATCTTGTAATTTTACGGAAATTTTCAGCACCGTATTTATGTCCTACCGAACGGGGTAATCCACGCTTTTTTGCCCATCGACCGTTGCCGTCCATAATTATTCCGACATGTTCTGGTATATATAGTTTTGATATATTTTCGTTCATTTTGCACCTCATAAATTATAATTAAAATCTGACAACCGATATAAATTTATCGGTTCTCGGTCTTTAATTATATAATAATATACTCGGCAGGAATAAAATGTCCCTGCCGAGATATTATTTTGTATCAATTAAACTTTTTGTCTGATAACAGAAGTAAAAAATCAGATTTCCATTATCTGTTTTTGTTTCTTTTCGGTAGCTTTTTCAATATTTTTGATATGGTTATCAGTAATATCCTGTATTTTCTTTTCGCCCTGTTTCTGGTCATCTTCGGTAATATCGCCTGATTTTTTCATTGCTTTGAGTTTTTCCATTGCGTCACGTCTTATTGAACGGACAGCAATCTTTGCATCTTCACCCATTTTCGCAATATCCTTTACGATTTCTTTACGGCGATCCTCAGTAAGAGGCGGGAATATCATACGAATAACCGTACCGTCATTCTGAGGATTGATTCCTATATCTGATGTCTGTATTGCCTTTTCAATACCGCGGAGAACCGATTTATCCCAAGGCTGAATAGTAAGCGTCCTTGCTTCTGTTACTGATACAGCCGCAAGCTGGTTAATTGCGGTAGGCGTTCCGTAATAGTCAACTGTCAGCTTATCAAGAACTGACGGATTTGCACGACCTGCACGAATACCTGCAAATTCGTTTTCAAGATGTTCCACAGACTTTGTCATTTTATCGTCTGCACCTTTAATAACTGTTTTCATTTGTATAACCTCCCGTTAATAAAAATTATTCAACTAATGTACCTACATTATCACCGCATACGGCTGAAACGATATTATCAGGATTTTCAAGACTGAATACAATTATCGGAATATTATTGTCCTTGCATATTGCTGCTGCCGTACTGTCCATAACACCAAGGTCAAGATTAAGAACATCGTGGAATGAAACTTTATCAAATTTCTTTGCATCAGGGTTTTTCTTCGGGTCGCTGTCATAAACACCGTCAACCATTGTTGCTTTGAGGATAATATCAGCCTCAATTTCAGCGGCACGCAAAGCTGCTGCTGTGTCAGTTGAGAAGAACGGGTTGCCTGTACCGCAGCCGAATACAACAATTCTGCCCTTTTCCAGATGTCGTATAGCCCTGTTGCGAATATAAGGTTCGGCAACCTGCTGCATTGAGATAGCCGTCTGAACACGAACTTCAAGATCAAGCTGTTCAAGTGCATCGCATACTCCAAGTGCATTTATAACTGTTGCAAGCATACCCATATGATCGGCTCTTGTTCTGTCCATTTTGCCGCTTGAACGACCACGCCAGAAATTTCCGCCGCCTACGACAATGGCTACCTGAACACCCATTTCATTGAGTTTCTTTATTGGTTCGCAGAATTTCATAACAGTATCAAAATCAATACCGTGTTTTTCATCTCCTGCAAGTGATTCACCGCTTAATTTTAAAAGCACTCTTTTATACTTTGGTTCCATAATATCCACACGCTCCTGTTGCTAATATCATTTTAATCTATTTTACTATATTGCGAAATTAAAGTAAAGAATAATTTTGTT
>JBJEOP010000072.1:0-11050 GCA_051880775.1 Acutalibacteraceae bacterium | reverse complement strand
TATATCATACTTGGAGATTGCTTTACTATATTTTTTATTTTTTTATGAAACGAACCTGTAATTGCAATCAAGTAGAGGTACAATTTTTTTAATAGGCTTTAACCGTTCGCTTGCTGGCTCTGGTTATTGCCTATTTTTTTATGTACTTTTTTACTAACTTGAAAATCATTTTTGAAAGTATTGCTATTGCTATTCTTGTTAGTATTTCGAGTATTCCCATTACTTCACCGCCAAATCTGACTAATAATTCATTTACTTGATTCAGTTGCAGCCGTTGGATTTGGGTTGTACCTCTCTCGATTACTTGTTTATTGATTTTTTTTACAATACTAAATATTGACACTGATTTAATTTAGTGATATTATACTTTTAGTACGAATAGCTAAGTGTTTTTAATGTTCTTAATTGATAAAAATTTACAGCTGTTTGAAATTTGAAAGGAAGTTCTTATAATGGATAAGAAAAATATTGATTGGTCAAATCTTGGATTCGGCTATATCAAAACTGACAAACGCTATGTTTCCAACTATGCTGACGGTGCTTGGGACGACGGTGCAATGATTGATGATGATATGATTACAATGAGTGAATGTGCATGTGTTCTTCAGTATTCACAGTCGATTTTTGAAGGTCTTAAAGCATATACAACCGAGAATGCTCATACAGTTGTATTTCGTCCTGACCTTAATGCAGAACGTCTTGCAAACTCTGCCAAGAGGATGGAAATGCCTGTATTCCCTGTTGAAAGATTTATTGATGCTGTTGAAAAAACAGTCAGAGCCAACGAAGCTTATGTTCCGCCTTACGGAACAGGTGCTACACTTTATCTCCGACCTTATATGTTCGGTATCAATCCTGTTATAGGTGTTAAACCTGCTGATAATTTCCAGTTCAGGATTTTTGCAACACCTGTTGGTCCTTATTTTAAAGGCGGAGCAAAACCTATTACCATTAAAGTCAGTGATTTTGACAGAGCTGCTCCTAATGGTACAGGTCATATTAAAGCCGGACTTAACTACGCTATGAGTCTTCACGCAATTGTTACTGCTCATAAGGAAGGCTTTGATGAAAATATGTATCTTGATGCCGCAACAAAAACAAAAGTTGAAGAAACAGGCGGTGCAAACTTCATATTTATAACAAAAGACAATAAGGTTGTAACTCCTAAATCGAACAGCATTCTTCCTTCAATCACAAGACGCTCAATTATGACTGTAGCTAAGGATTATCTTGGTCTTGAAACAGAAGAAAGAGAAGTATATTTTGATGAAATTAAGGATTTTGCTGAATGTGGGCTTTGCGGAACGGCAGCTGTTATTTCCCCTGTCGGCAAAATTAACGATCACGGAAAAGAAATATGTTTCCCAAGCGGTATGGAAAAAATGGGACCAATTACTCAAAAGCTTTACGATACCCTTACAGGTATTCAAATGGGACGAATTGAAGCTCCAAAAGGTTGGATAAAAGTTATTGACTAATCCGAAAATTGTATATGAAGTGAACTAAAACACAAAGAACCCGATACATAAAACTTATGTATCGGGTTCTTTGTGTCGGTTATTTGTTTAGTTTTTAAACAACTGATTTTTTCGTCCACTTTTTACCGTGCCATCTGAACAGCATAAGAATACCTCTGAAACATTCATCGGCAGCAAATGCAATCCACATTCCTGTCAGTCCAAGTCCACAAGTTACAGCAAGAATATACGAACCAAGAGTGCTTATAATCCACATTGAGAAAATCGCTACTATTGTCGGAAAATAAACATCTCCTGCTCCCCTTAAACTGTTTATAATAATAAGATTTGAAGACCGTCCCATTTCAAGAACTAAATTAACACATATTACAGCTCCGCCTATTAAAATAACTTCGGAGTTATCAGTAAAAATTCCTATAATTTGGTATCTGAATAATATCCCGATAAAAGACATCAAAACTGACACTGAAAATCCAATTCCCATTGCTTTCCAACCACTTTTGTATGCCCCATCAAAATTTTTGTTGCCGACAAGATGGCTTGTCATAATCTGTGAAGCCTGACCGATTGAAAGCGAGAATATGAAAAACAGTGATGCAATATTTTGCAGATATGATTTTGCAATATATTCGTTTTCGGTGAGAAACGCCAATGCAACAGCGGTTACAACAAGCTGTGAGATATTATAATTGAGTGATTCAAACGCTGACGGTATTCCTATTTTCATCATTGAGGCAAAGTCTTCAAGAGGAACAGGTTTAAGCAGTTTGAAAAATGAAAATTTCTCGACTTTTTTGAAGAACATAACTGCAATTATAACAAGACCTACTATACGACTGAATGTAGTTGCCATTGCAACACCAAAAATGCCAAGAACAGGCATTCCAAACCAGCCCATAACAAAAGTAAGGTCAAGAATTGTATTGATTATATTCATAATTGCGGTAACATACATAGATATTCTTGTATAGCCGTGATTTCTGAAAATAACCATCATTGAGTTCAACAATGCCTGAGTGAACATAAAACCGCCGACAATCATAAGATACTCGGAGCCGAAATCAAGGATTTTGCCCGTTGCACCAAGTGCTGACATAAGCTGACGGCTGAAAACAGCAAGCACAAAGCTGACAACAATTCCAAGTATTAAATTAAACGAAATTGCTATAGCCGCTGTTTTTGATGCTTTCTGACGATTGCCTGCACCGAGATTCTGAGAAATAATAACTGCACTTGCGTTTGATGTTACGGCAAAGAGAATGTTGCATATTGATATAATTTGATTGGCGGTATTAACCGACGCCGACGCTACATCATCGTATGTACTGAGGGCATACACATCAATTATGCCCAACAACATAAACAAAATATTTTCGATAAGAATAGGCCATGTAAGACTAAAAAGAGTAATTTTCTTATTCATTCGATTACCTCCGAAACCAAGAAATTATTTTGATTTTGCAAACTGGCTGTTATAAAGATTAAAATAAAAGCCCTGCCTGTGCATAAGTTCATTATGGTTGCCCTGCTCGATAATATTTCCGTCTTTCATAACAAGAATTACATCAGCTTCTTTTATGGTTGAAAGTCTGTGTGCGACAATAAAGCTTGTACGGCCTTTCATCATATTATTAAATGCCTGCTGTACTTTTATTTCTGTACGTGTATCAATACTGCTTGTAGCCTCGTCAAGAATAAGCATAGGCGGGTCACACAGCATTACTCTTGCAATACACATAAGCTGACGCTGACCTTGCGAAAGGTTAGCTCCTTCCTCTGAAATAAGGCTGTCATATCCGTTCGGCAAACGTTCAATAAAGCTGTCGATAAACGCCTTTCTTGCCGCCTCTTTTACTTCGTCAAGAGTTGCGTCCGGTTTTCCGTATGCGATATTGTCCCTTATTGATGCACTGTAAAGCCAGCTGTCCTGCAAAACCATTCCATACAATCCACGCAAAGAGTTTCGCTTTATATCATAAATATTTGTATCATCAATTTTAATAGTGCCGCTGTTTACATCATAAAAACGCATAAGAAGATTTATCATTGTTGTCTTTCCGCAACCTGTCGGACCTACTATTGCAATCTTCTGACCCGGTTTTATGTGAAGTGTAAAATTTGTAATAAGTTTCTTTTCGGGTACATAAGAGAAATTAACATTTTCTATGTCAATTTTACCTGAACAGGTTTTCATATCCTTTGCTTTTTCTGAATCAGGAGTCTGAGGCTGTTCATCAATAAGCTCAAATACTCTTGACGCACCTGCAAGTGCCGATTGAAGCTGTGGAATAACGCCTGTTACTTCGTTAAACGGCTTTGTGTATTGATTTGCATAGGTTATAAAGGTTGAAATCTGACCTATTGACAGTGTTCCTTTAATTGCACTTAAAGCACCCACAATACACACTGCCGCTGTTACAATACCGTTGACAAAGCGTGTACTTGGGTTTGATAATGATGAATAGAACTGGGATTTTTGTCCGCATACTCTGAGACGCTCATTTATTTCCTCAAAGTTATTCTGCGATTCTTCTTCATAGCTGAACGCCTTTACAATTTTTTGCTGTCCGACATATTCTTCGATATACGAACTGATTTCGCCCTGTGTTTTTGACTGTTCACGGAACATTTTCTGCGAAAGACGTGTAATAAATGCCGCAACAAAAAGCGACAGCGGTGTAATTACTACAACTACCAGTGCTATATAAACATTGATTATCAGCATAAAAGCAAGCGTACCTATTATCATTACAAGTCCTGAAAATAACTGTGTAATCCCCTGTAAAAGTCCATCGCCAACTGCGTCTATGTCATTTATCATACGGCTGATAAGATCTCCGTGAGGGTGTCCGTCAATATATTTCAGCGGAACGGAATTAAACTTTGCATAAACATCACGACGCATATCACGCATAGTTAAATAACTGACTGCATTAGTACAAAGAGCCATAAGCCATTGGAATATAGCTCCTCCAAGAACGGTAACGGCTACCATAAGAAGAATATTTGCTATTGCCGCAAAATTGACATTACCTGTCTCGACAGCTTCATCTATTGCATAACCGATAAGAACAGGTGCAGTAAGATTGAGTGTAACATAACAAAGTGCAAATATCATTGCAAGAATTAGTTTTGAACGGTATGGAGTGGTATATTTCAGTATTCTTCCAACGGTTCCTTTGTTTGCTTTTTTCTTTGTAGTTTTCATTATTCGTCAACCTCCTCTGCTTTAAGCTGTGAAAGACAGATTTCACGGTAAACGGGACAATTTTTAATCAGTTCTTTGTGCGTTCCTGTTCCTACAAGCTCGCCGTTGTCAAGAACAAGAATTTTATCGGCATAACGCACTGTGCCGACACGCTGAGAAACCATTATGACAGTCATATTTTCGGTATCCTCTGCAAGTGATTTTCTGAGTGCCGCATCAGTTGCAAAGTCCAAAGCACTTGCACTGTCGTCAAGTATGAGAATATCAGGTTGTGAAACCAATGCTCTTGCTATTGTAAGACGCTGACGCTGACCGCCTGAAAGATTTTTTCCGCCTGCTGTTATAAGCTTCTCGGTTTTTTCGGGAAATTTTGATACAAACTCGTAAGACTGTGAAATTTTCAGTGCTTTTTCTATTTCGTCCTGTGTAGCGTCTTTTTTGCCCCACTTCATATTGTCATTGATTGTCCCTGAAAACAGTGTTGCACTCTGAGGCACAATACCCATATTATTCCTTAGCTGACGGAATGAATAGTCCCTTACATCATTACCGTAAACAAAAACTTTACCCTCGGAAGTGTCATAAAAACGTGGTATAAGATTGATAAGAGTTGATTTACCCGAACCTGTACCTCCGATAATTCCGACAGTTTCACCACGTCCAATACTGAAATTTATATCTTTAAGTGCATAACCGTTATTGGCATATCCGAATGATACATTTCTGAATTCAACAACGGGTGCGTCTTTATTTTCTGCAATATCGTCTTTGGTCTTTTCTACAACAGACGGCTGAGTTTCAAAGACCTCGTTTACTCTTGCCGCTGACGCAGACGCTTTTGTAAAAATTACAACAAGATTGGAAACAACTATCATAGCAAGAAGTATCTGTGTCATATAGTTTACAAGGGCAATAATCTGTCCTGACATAAGTTCTCCGTTATCTACAAGTACAGAGCCGAACCACACTATTGCTATAATTGCCGCCTGTACAATAACATAGGTCAGCGGATTAAGAAGTGCAGAAATTCTGCCTACTTTAACAGAAACTGCCGCAAGGTCATTATTACTCTGTGCAAAGCGTTCTTCCTCGCTTTTCTGTTTTCCGAATGCCCGTATAACTCTGTTGCCCGAAAGATTTTCCCTCGAAATAAGCGATACAGCGTCAAGCTTTTTCTGTATTTTCTTAAAATACGGAACGGACTTATGCATTATGAAATAAAGTACAAACGCTATAATCGGCGACGCAATAAAGAATATCAACGACAGCTTTAAATCAATAGTCATTGCCATAATCATTGCACCTATAACAAGAAACGGGGCTCGTATTACAAGGCGTATCAGCATTGCAACGGCAACCTGTAACTGATTTATGTCGTTTGTCATACGAGTTATGAGCGACGGTGTTCCGATTTTATCAAGCTCATTGTGTGAAAGCGTATTTATATGTTTAAACATAGCGTTTCTGACTTTTGTACCAAATCCCTGTGATGCTATTGACGCAGATTTCTGACATACCAATGCACTGCAAAGCCCCAATGCTCCAAGAAGAATCATCAGTCCGCCCATTCTCCATACATAACCTGTATCGCCGTTTTTTACTCCGACATCAATAATATTTGCTGTTATAAGCGGTATAAACAATTCAAAAATTGCCTCTATCAGCTTACACAACGGTCCTATCGTCAGCTGCAGTTTATAGTCTTTAAGAAAACGCCGTAATTTAAACATTTACATAATACCTCTTTTTCCAGTCTTTGTTTATTCTTAATACAAAATTATTTTAACTGTACTTTATACTGCTGTCAAGAACAGTATTGTTACTGATTTGACATTATAATAACCAATAAATATTTTATTTACTTTAAGGTGTGATTAAAATCAAGAAAAAACAGTTCATCAGAAACGGCATTATACTTACCGTTACATCTCTGCTTATAAGAATAATAAGTATGTCATTCAGAATATATCTGTCGGACAAAATCGGTGCAGAGGGTATCGGGCTTTATCAGCTTGTGCTGACTGTATATCTTTTCTTTTCAACAGTAACGACAAGCGGTATAAGCCTTACGGTAACAAGGCTTGTAACGGATTACAATGCACGAAACGAACCGTCAAAAGCAAAGTATGTAACATATAAGTGTCTTGTGATTTCCGTAATCATAAGTATAATATGCGGATTTATACTTTTCGTTTTTGCGGATTTTATCGGTACATCTTTTCTGAAAGATGAAAGAACCGTGCTTTCACTGAAAATACTTGCTCCAAGTCTGCCGTTTATGGCTTTTTCGGCTTGTTTAAGGGGATATTTTTACGCAGGCAGAAAAACCTTGCAGACTTCCGGCGAACAGCTTTTGGAACAGGTCATTGAAATAGGAGTTTTTATATTTATATTTACTTATTTTTCACCGAACGAGCTGAGTTATGCCTGTTGTGCCATTGTTACAGGAACAACATGTGCGGAATTTATTTCTTTTTTTTATTCTCTTATACTTTATCTTGCCGACAGTCGAAAACAAAAATGCCGATGTGAAAAAGTTAATTATCTTGGTAGAAAAATTCTTCCGATAGCCCTGCCTGTTACCGCCAGCTCGTGTCTAAGAAGCGGACTTTCTGCAATAGAAAATGTACTAATACCGTCAGGGCTTAGAAAATACGGTGCAAATTATACAAGAGCATTGTCACAATACGGAATTATCAGCGGTATGGCGATGCCGGTACTTGTTTTTCCGTCTGTTTTTATATTGCCTTTTGCAACTCTTATTATTCCTGAGATGTCGCAGGCAAGCGTTGAAAAAAGAAAAAACGGTATTCATCATATGACCGAAAAAATGTTTCGCCTTACACTTTTGTACTCTTTACCTATTATGGTTATCTTTATGTTTTTTGCAGGACAAATCGGAGAAATCCTTTATCACAGCAACGAGGCGGGATTTTATATTTCACTTCTTGCACCTGTTGTACCGTTGATGTATCTTGATTCGGTTGTTGACGGAATACTGAAAGGACTGAATGAACAGGTGAGCTATCTTGCATACAACATAATAGACTCTGTTATTCGTGTAATACTGACTTATATATTACTGCCAAAGCTTGGAATTGCAGGCGTTGTAATTGTAATTATAGTCAGCGAACTGCTGAACACCTCATTAAGCATTGCAAGGCTATTGAAAATCACAGGCATACAGCTTAGGATTTTCGAGTGGGTAATACGTCCTTTAATATGTATATGTGTTCCCTGCCTTATTGCAATGATACTACCGTCGTTTTCATCAGCAATTTTTGATTTGATTTCTAAGATTATTTTTTGTTGTCTGTTTTATCTGTGCTTTTTATGTCTGACCAAAAAGAAAATCAATAAGCTAAAAATCTACTGAAAAACAAACTGAAAGCATAGCAAAAAAACGCAGGGGCAGTCCTGCGTTTTTTGTTTTGATTATATCATATTTGTTTGAGAATTATGCGTTATTCTCTATAACACTTTGTTCAATAATATTGCGTATTTCTTCTATTCCATGTCCGTTTTGTGAGGAACAGGGAAACAGCGGTATATCAGGATAATCTTTTAATTCTTCTTTTAATTTTTCAAGTCTTTCAAGGTACTGAGTCTTTTTCAGCTTATCAGATTTTGTCAAAGCAATAATGAAGTTGTAATCGTTATTATACAGAAAATCTATCATTCCCATATCATCAACCGTCGGAGAATGACGCATATCGCAAATCTGTACAACAAGAGGAATATTTCTGTTCTGTGCAAAATATCCCTCAACAAGCTCTGCCCATCTCATTTTTTCACTTTGTGAAACTTTTGCGTAGCCGTAACCCGGAAGGTCAACAAAATAGGCTTCTTTTAAAGAAAAAAAGTTTATTGTTCCGGTTTTTCCCGGTGTTGCACTGACTCTTGCCATTGATTTACGGAAAAGAAGTTTGTTTATCAGCGAAGATTTTCCGACATTGGATTTACCCGAAAAGACAATCTCGGGTAAATCAGACGACGGTATCTGAGATGACTTTCCGTAAGCGGCTTTAAATTCTGCAATCTGAAAATTCATTATTTCACCTCTGTGCAGTAAATTTTACTGGTTATTTTGCGGAGCAAGTGCTGTTTTAAGGACAGTATCTATATTATCCGCAAGCACAAATTCAACGGAATTCCTTACAACCTCATCAACCTCATCAAGGTCAGAACGGTTATCCTGAGGAATAATAATTGTCTTTATTCCAAGACGATAGGCAGCCATAGTTTTTTCTTTAAGACCGCCTATCGGAAGAACTCTGCCCCGGATAGTTATTTCACCGGTCATAGCCAAATCACGCCTTACGGGTATTCCTGTAAGTGCAGACGCTATTGCCGTTGCCATTGTAATTCCTGCCGACGGTCCGTCTTTTGGAACAGCTCCCTCGGGAACATGAATATGAATATCTTTATTTTTATAAAAATCATTATCGATATTCAGCTTTTCAGTCATTGTTCTGACGCATGTATATGCTGCGTGTGCGGATTCTTTCATAACATCGCCGAGAGAACCCGTCAGTTCAAGTTTTCCGCTGCCGTTCATTACAGCCGCCTCAACAGGTAAGGTTTCTCCGCCGACAGATGTCCACGCCAGTCCTGTTACAAGTCCGACTTCATTATTTATGCCGAGCGTATCTTTCTTGAATTTGCGTGAGCCAAGATATTCCTCTATGTTATCAAGTGTAATTTTAACCGATTTTGCTTCACCCGAAACAACTTTTACAGCAACCTTATTCATAATCTTTGAAATTGTTCTTTCAAGTGAACGAACACCCGATTCCCTTGTGTAGCTGTCGATAATATCATAAACAGCTTCATCGGTAATCTTAAACTGTCGTGCATTTAAGCCGTGTTTTTTCAGCTGTTTTGATATAAGATGCAATTTTGCAATATTAAATTTTTCTTCTCTTGTGTAGCTATCAATTTGTATTACATCCATTCTGTCAAGAAGCGGTGCAGGAATTGCTGTATAATCATTTGCCGTTGTTATGAACATTACCTTGCTCAAATCAAACGGCAGGTCAATATAATGGTCATAGAAAGTAGAGTTCTGTTCACCGTCAAGAACTTCGAGCAAGGCTGATGTAGGATCGCCGTGAAAATCGTTTCCGAGTTTATCAATTTCATCAAGCAAAATAAGCGGATTAGCAGAGCCTGACTGTTTTACAGCATACATTATGCGTCCCATCATTGCTCCGATATATGTACGCCTGTGTCCCCTTATTTCCGCTTCATCGTGTACGCCGCCAAGTGCTATACGCTGATAGTTTCTTCCGATTGTATCAGCAATAGAGCGAGCTATTGATGTTTTACCGACGCCGGGAGGACCTGCAAGACAAATAATCTGACCGTTAATATCGGGGTTCAATTTTCTTACCGCAAGAGCCTCAATAACATTTTCTTTTACTTTTTTCAACCCGTAATGATTTTTATCAAGATTTACGGCAATTCTTTTAATATCAATTTTTTCTTTGGTATAAACTCCCCACGGAAGTTCAATACAGGTATCAATATAATTCCTTACAACATTAGCCTCAGCCGAGCTGACTGCCATTTTTTCAAGCTTTTGGACTTCTTTTAAAAGTTTTTCTTTATTTTCATCGGTAGTTTTAAGATTAAGAATTTTTTCTCTGTAATCATAGGCTTCCGTTGAAAAATCTTCGCTGTCACCGAGTTCATTGTGTATAGCTTTAAGACGTTCGCGAAGATAATATTCCTTTTGATTTTCTTCAATTCCCTCTTTTGTTCTTTCGTTGATAGTTTCTTCTATTGCAAGAACATTGTTTTCACGGCGAAACATCTTTATGATTTTTTCCATTCTGGTTTCTTCATCAAGAGTTTCAAGAATTTCCTGTTTTCTGTGATAATCACGGATTATGTTATCTGCAATATAGTCCGAAAGAAATCCTGCGTCGTCGGCATCATGTACTCTGAGAATCATATCCTGCGGAACATGGGTGTTCAGTATTGCAAATTCGTCAAACATACCTTTGACAGTATTCATCATTGCTTCATTTTTTTCTGAATCAGATGATTTTTTTACTTCAAGCTCCGAAACAGCCGCCTCAAAAAATACAGGATTATCAACAAAACTTTCTGCTTTTGCCCTGTACATACCCTCGGCAACAACCCGAATTACATTATCAGGCATTTTTGCTATTTGAAGTATTTTTGTGAATACGCCCACACTGCACAAATCATCGCTTGACGGTTCGGAATCCGTTGAGTCCTTCTGTGAAGTGATAAATATATATCTATCCCTGTTCATTGCTGATTTAATTGCAAGAACAGACTTTTTTCTTGCTACATCAAAATGCAGAATTGAACCCGGAAATATTACAAGTCCACG
>JBJEOP010000071.1:0-50599 GCA_051880775.1 Acutalibacteraceae bacterium | reverse complement strand
GGTCGCTCTATCCAGCTGAGCTACGGAAACATCTTTAAAATCTATTCAATTTTAGGCTTAGATTAACTCATTGTCAATCACTTTTCTTCAAAAGGCGGTCGTTATAACATATTCTTAGGAGGCGGTCGCTCTATCCGGCTGAGCTACGGAAACATTTATAATCTTTTCAGTTCAATTACAATGAATATTTTACATTTTTTATTATCCTTTGTCAAGCGTGAACATTCGCTTAAAAATAATTTTTTGTCCGGTTTGATTTTTTGTTGATTTGTGCTATAATTAAAAATATACAACATATTTATTTGTTAAATAAAATTATTGTTTTGAAATAAGACCAAATACTACATTAACTTCAACGGAGGTATGCTTTATGGTTATTACAATCGCAAGACAGTTCGGAAGCGGCGGCAGAGAAATAGGAAGAAAGCTTGCCGATAAATTAGGAATAAAATTTTATGATAAAGAGCTGATTTCACTTGCCGCAAAGGAAAGCGGAATGAGTCCCGAAATTTTTGAAAGTGTTGACGAAAAAGCCACAAACAGCCTTTTGTATGCACTGTCGGTCGGTGCCGTGACAATAGGCAATAACTTTTCCATTGTTCCGAATGTTCCGATGAATGACCGCCTGTTTCTCTTGCAGCACGATATTATCAAAAAAGTGTCGGCTGACCCCTGCGTTATCGTCGGCAGATGTGCGGACTATGTCCTCAAAGACAGAACGGACTGTGTAAAACTCTTTATTTATGCGGATTTACAGCCGAGAATTGAATACGCCGTAAAGGTTCACGATGTACCTCGTGAAAAAGCACCGTCTGTTATTCAGAAAACTGACAAATCAAGGGCAAACTATTATAACTACTATTCAACAGGCAAATGGGGCGACCCGAAAAACTACGACCTGTGCATAAACAGCGGCATTCTTGGAAGTGATAAAAGCGTTGAACTGATAGAATTTTATCTTAAACAGCGTGGAATGATTTAATGTACGGAGAGTAATATGCTAAAAAAATTTTTGATATTGTCTGTGCTTTGTGCCTGTGTTTTATGCTTTAATGCGTGTAGCGGTCAAAATGAAAGCGTTATAACTGATGAAGTCAGCGGTGTTTCCGTCAGCGACAGCTTTACCGACAGCGTAAGCACACTTATAAACGATTATTTTACCGCACTGAAAACTCACGACCACAAACAAATACTTGAAATTACAACGGAGGATTTTCAGTGGAATTATGACCAGACGGACTTTGAAAATTCCGTAAAGTACATAACGAATGCGTCAGTCGATGAAATAGAATTCGGAAGTGTTCAATGTGACGGAAACGCATATACTGTTCCCGTAAAATATACGCTTGAATATTCCGAAGAAAACAGTGACGGCGGCGGAAATTTCAGCTATTATGATGATTTTGTAATATTGGAAAACGACGGAATATACAAAATTTCCGCAGCACTTCACAAGGGTGCAGGCTGAAAAAGGAGTTTAAAAAATGACAGATTATACATTTCTCGGGAAGTCAAACGGAGTAAAATTCTGTATTGAGGGAATAGATGTTTTTCATTACAAATGGTATTCACTCGGAAAATGCGACATTGTACTTGAACCTCAAACAAAAAAGCCATACAGCTTTTCACTTTATGAGGTCGATACAGGCAGTAAAAAAATAACATTCCTTGCGGGTAAATTTTCCGACGGAAGCTGGGGCTTTTACAAGAAAAAAGACAGTGAATTTATGTTTTGATTATTTGGGGGTTAAACTATGTACGACGAATTAAAAATTCAAAATCTTCTTGATACAACAAAAACCGTTGCGTCAGAAATTTTTGACGGACTTACTTATCCTTGGGAGTCTTTGCCGAAAATTTCGGATTTTATTATGAAACTCGGTGCAACGCTGCCGAAAGACGAATACGAACAGCGTGGCGAAAATATATGGGTTGCACGTTCAGCAAAGGTTGCACCGACAGCATACCTCAACGGACCGCTTATTATATGCCCGAATGCCGAAATCCGTCATTGTGCGTTCATCAGGGGCAGTGCGATAGTCGGCGAGGGTGCCGTTGTCGGAAATTCAACCGAACTCAAAAACTGCATTATCTTCCAAAATGCCCAAGTGCCGCATTATAACTATATCGGCGACTCAATTCTCGGATATAAAGCACATTTGGGTGCAGGTGCAATCACTTCTAACCTTAAATCCGACAGAAGTATTGTAACAATCCCGACTTCTGACGGAAAAATTGACACGGGACTTAAAAAATTCGGAGCAATAGTCGGCGATAATGTCGAGGTCGGCTGTAATTCGGTGCTTAATCCCGGTACTGTTATCGGCAGAAATACAAATGTCTATCCGCTTTCAATGGTAAGGGGAACAATCCCGCAGAACAGCATTTACAAAAAACAGGGAGAAATCGTTGAAAAGATTTCAAAATAATTATTTGCTGTCCGATAAATAAAATGTCGGACAGCTGTTTTATATGATATGGAGAAAATTATGGAGCTATTTGATTTATACGATAAAAACAGGATACCGACAGGAGAAACCGTTGTGCGTGGCGGAAAATTTGACAGCGGAAAATACCGTGTAGTCGTGCATATATGTGTTTTTAATTCAAAAAATGAAATGCTTATACAGCACCGTCAGCCGTTTAAACACGGTTGGTCGGATTTGTGGGATATTACTGTCGGCGGTCATATCATCAGCGGAGAAACAAGCAGTCAGGGTGCTGAGCGTGAACTTAGTGAAGAAATCGGTCTTAACATCAGTCTTGACCGTCCGTCGCTTACCGTCAATTTTACATCAGGCTTTGATGATATATATCTTGTTAAAGCAGATGTTGACATAAATACTCTTTCTTTACAGTATGAGGAAGTCAAGGAGGTAAAATGGGCAACATCTGACGAAATAATTTCAATGATTGATGACGGTACCTTTATTCCCTACCACAAAAATTATATTCGCCTTTTATTTGATATGAAGGACTATATAGGAGTGCATAAAAAATAATTCATAATTCATAATTATTCAAACCCGAAACTCCTTAAAAAACAGAAAATAATTGAGAACAAAAAATCCGCCCGATGTTTTTCGAGCGGATTTTTAACTGTATTTGCTTACCCCAATATCAATTATATCCCAAAAAGTGACCGGGATACATTACTGTATTCGGTCACTTTTGATTTTTTATTCAAGCATTGTATTACTGCTGCTGAACAGATGATGCATTAAGGTTAGATTCCTCAATTTCAACATCACTGTAACGGTGCATACCTGTACCTGCCGGCACAAGCTTACCGATAATAACGTTTTCTTTGAGTCCCATAAGCGGGTCAACCTTGCCCTTGATTGCAGCGTCAGTAAGAACTCTTGTTGTTTCCTGGAACGATGCGGCTGAAAGGAACGAATCTGTTGCAAGAGATGCCTTTGTGATACCAAGGAGCATAGGAGTATATGTTGCCTCGGTAAGATCCTGTTCACCGTTTGCAATTCTTGCACGGACAGCCTCGTTTTCGGCATAAAACTCGCTCTTGTCAACAAGTGAGCTCGGAAGAAGATTTGTGCTGCCTGCGTCGTCAATTCTGACTTTCTTCATCATCTGGCGGATGATAACCTCAATGTGCTTATCGTTGATGTCAACACCCTGCATACGGTATGCACTCTGAACTTCCTCGATAAGATAGTCCTGAACGGCTGCCGTACCCTTGATTGTAAGCACATCGTGCGGATTTACCGAACCCTCGGTGATGAGGTCGCCTGCCTCGATAATCTGTCCTTCTTCAACCTTGACTCTTGAACCGAACGGAATAAGGTATTCCTTCTTTTCGCCTGTTTCCTGATTTGTGATAACGGCGTGACGGTTCTTCTTGATTTCCTGGAAGTCAACAACACCGGCAATTTCACTGATAATTGCAAGGTGCTTCGGCTTTCTTGCCTCAAACAGCTCTTCAACTCTCGGAAGACCCTGTGTAATATCCTCGCCGCCTGCAACACCGCCGGTATGGAATGTTCTCATTGTAAGCTGTGTACCCGGCTCACCGATTGACTGAGCAGCAATAATACCGACAGCCTCTCCGATTGTAACAGGCATACCGTTTGCAAGGTTTGAACCGTAGCATTTTTTGCAGACGCCGTGTTTTGCACGACAGTCAAGGATTGAACGGATTTTAACCTTCTGAACGCCTGTTGCGACAATAAGGTCAGCGTCGTGCGTATCCATCATCTTTGTTGTCGGAACAATAACCTCGCCTGTTGACGGGTCAACAAAGTCCTCACAAAGATAACGTCCGATAAGTCTTTCGTGCATTGTTTCGATGACTGAGTTACCCTCTTTGATGTCATAAACAATAATACCGTCTGTTGTACCGCAGTCCTCTTCCCTGATGATAACGTCCTGTGAAACGTCAACAAGTCGTCTTGTGAGGTAACCCGAGTCGGCGGTACGGAGTGCCGTATCGGCAAGTCCCTTTCTCGCACCACGAGATGAAATAAAGTATTCAAGAATATTAAGACCCTCACGGTAGTTAGCCTTAATAGGAATTTCGATTGTCTTACCTGATGTGTTGGCGATAAGTCCACGCATACCGGCAAGCTGTCTGATCTGGCTCATAGAACCACGGGCACCTGAGTCAGCCATCATAAAGATCGGGTTGTATCTGCCGAGGTTGTTTTTCAGTGCTGATGTAACGTCGTCGGTTGCAGCTTCCCAGATTCTGATAACCTTTTCGTAACGCTCCTGATTTGACATAAAGCCTCGTCTGTACATTTTTGAAACCTTATCGACTTCATTTTCAGCAGCTGCGATAAAATCTTTCTTTTGCGGCGGAATTTCGGCATCGCATACGGCAACGGTGATTGCACCCTGAGTTGAATATTTATAGCCCTGTGCCTTGATTTCGTCAAGAACGACTGATGTCGGCTGTGTGCCGTGAATTCTGATACATCTGTCGATAATCTGACCAAGCTGCTTTTTGCCGACAAGGAAGTCTATTTCATACTTCATAAAGTTGTCGGGGTTGCTTCTGTCAACATAGCCGAGATCCTGCGGAACAGGTCTGTTGAAGATAATTCTTCCGACTGTTGTTTCGATAAGTCTTGACTGTTTTTCGCCGTTGAGAATACCCTCACGACGAACCTTAATCTTTGCGTGAAGTCCGATAACCTTTGCATCATAAGCCATAAGAGCTTCGTCTGTATCCCTGAATATTTTGCCCTCGCCGGGTTCGCCGTCTTTGTCAAGTGTAAGATAGTATGAACCGAGTACCATATCCTGTGTAGGAACTGTAACAGGACGGCCGTCTGACGGTTTGAGCAGGTTATTTGATGCAAGCATAAGGAATCTCGCCTCTGCCTGAGCCTCTGCCGACAGCGGAACGTGAACAGCCATCTGGTCGCCGTCGAAGTCAGCGTTAAATGCCGTACAGGAAAGCGGATGAAGTTTGAGTGCCTTACCTTCAACAAGTACAGGCTCAAATGCCTGAATACCGAGTCTGTGAAGTGTGGGAGCACGGTTAAGCATAACAGGGTGACCCTTGATAACTCTTTCAAGAGCGTCCCAAACCTCGGGCTTTGCTCTTTCAACAGCCTTTCTTGCGGCTTTGATGTTCTGTGCGGAACCGCTTTCAACAAGGATTTTCATAACAAAAGGCTTAAAGAGTTCGAGAGCCATTTCCTTAGGAAGACCGCACTGATACATTTTGAGTTCAGGGCCTACAACGATAACGGAACGGCCTGAATAGTCAACACGCTTTCCGAGAAGATTCTGACGGAAACGTCCCTGCTTACCTTTCAGCATATCGGAAAGTGACTTCAACGCTCTGTTGTTAGGACCGGTTACAGGACGGCCTCGTCTGCCGTTGTCGACAAGTGCGTCAACAGCCTCCTGCAGCATACGCTTTTCGTTTCTTATAATAATATCCGGAGCTGAAAGTTCAAGAAGTCTTTTCAGACGGTTATTTCTGTTTATTACACGGCGGTAAAGGTCGTTAAGGTCAGATGTTGCAAATCTGCCGCCGTCAAGCTGTACCATCGGACGAATATCCGGCGGAATTACCGGAATGACATCAAGTATCATCCATTCGGGACGATTGCCTGAAAGACGGAATGATTCAACGGCTTCAAGGCGTTTAAGTATTCTTACTTTTTTCTGTCCCGAAGCACCTTCAAGCTCTTCCTTCAGCTCGATTGAAAGCTGTTCGAGGTCGATTTCTTTGAGGAGCTTCTGGATTGCCTCGGCACCCATCATAGCCTCAAAATCGTCCTCGTATTTTTCTTTCATTTCTCTGTATTCTTTTTCGGTAAGGCACTGCTTTTTTGAAAGCTCTCTTGCAGCGTCGCTGTCCTCCTTGATGTCCGTTACAATATACATTGCAAAATACAGAACTTTTTCAAGTGTTCTCGGCGATATGTCAAGCATAAGTCCCATTCTTGACGGAATACCCTTGAAATACCAGATATGAGAAACAGGAGCGGCAAGCTCAATGTGACCCATACGCTCACGGCGAACCTTTGAGCGTGTAATTTCAACACCGCAGCGTTCGCAGACTCTGCCTTTGAAGTGGATTTTCTTATATTTACCGCAGTGGCACTCCCAGTCCTTCATAGGACCGAAGATTGCCTCGCAGAACAGACCGTCTTTTTCAGGTTTAAGAGTACGGTAGTTAATGGTTTCAGGCTTCTTTACCTCACCGTATGACCATTCTCTTATAAGGTCAGGGGACGCAAGTCCGATTTTTATTGATTCAAATTCATTGAATTCCATTAGTCAGTGTCCTCCTCTCAGTCGTCTTTGCCGTCGTCAAAATCATCTATGTCAAAAATATCGTCTGTACCGCTGCCATAGAATTCATCATCGCTGCTGTCGCTGTATTTATCGTCGTCATCGGCAAAAACTTCGTCTTCGCCGTTTTCGTCCTTGAACTGATAGCCGTCAGCGTCAGTCATAATGTTCTTTTCGTCAAATGATGTATCATCAGGCACAATGTCATCGTCAAGATCCTGTTGGAGATCGATTTCGTTGCCGTTTTTGTCAAGCACCTTGACATCAAGCGCAAGTGATTGAAGCTCTTTGATAAGAACCTTGAATGATTCGGGAATACCCGGCTTCGGAATATTCTGACCCTTAACGATAGCCTCGTAGGTCTTTACTCTGCCGACAACGTCATCGGATTTAACAGTAAGGATTTCCTGCAAGGTGTATGCGGCACCGTATGCCTCCAATGCCCAAACTTCCATTTCACCGAAACGCTGTCCGCCGAACTGAGCTTTACCGCCCAAAGGCTGCTGTGTAACGAGTGAGTACGGACCTGTTGAACGTGCGTGAATTTTATCGTCAACAAGGTGGTGAAGTTTGAGATAATACATATATCCGACGGTTACGGGGTTGTCGAAATATTCGCCCGTGCGTCCGTCTTTCAGCCAGATTTTGCCGTCTTCGCTTATGCCTGCGTCTTTAAAGCACTGGAAAATATCCTGCTCGTGAGCTCCGTCAAATACAGGGGTCATAATCTTCCAGCCGAGTGCCCTTGCGGCATAGCCGAGGTGAACTTCAAGTACCTGTCCGATATTCATACGTGACGGTACGCCCAACGGGTTAAGAACTATGTCAAGCGGTCTTCCGTCCGGCAGGAAAGGCATATCTTCCTCAGGAAGAATTCTTGAAACGACACCCTTGTTTCCGTGACGGCCTGCCATCTTGTCGCCGACCTGAATCTTACGCTTCTGTGCGATATAGCAGCGTACAACCTTGTTTACTCCCGGCGGCAGCTCGTCGTTGCTGTTTTCTTTTGTGAACACCTTAACGTCAACAATTATACCGTATTCACCGTGCGGAACTCTGAGGGAGGTATCTCTTACTTCTCTTGACTTTTCGCCGAAAATTGCACGGAGGAGTTTTTCTTCCGCTGTCAGCTCGGTTTCTCCCTTAGGAGTAACCTTACCTACAAGAATATCGCCCGGATGAACCTCGGCACCGATGTGAATAATACCACGCTCGTCAAGGTCTTTGAGCTGGTCGTCGCCGATATTCGGTATATCTCTTGTAATTTCCTCTGCACCGAGTTTTGTATCTCTTGCTTCGGTTTCGTATTCTTCTATGTGGATTGATGTATAAACGTCATCACGAACAATCTTTTCGTTGATAAGAACGGCGTCCTCGTAGTTGTAGCCTTCCCATGTCATAAAGCCGATAAGGGCATTCTTACCGAGGCTGATTTCACCGTTGTTGGTTGCAGGACCGTCGGCAAGAACCTCATTCTTTTCAACACGCTGTCCTACATCTACAATCGGAACCTGATTGATACAGGTACCCTGGTTTGAACGCATAAACTTTGTTACCTTAAAGGTCTGTGTTCTGCCCGAGTCATACTGTACGGTAATTTCATCGGCACTTACATATTTAACTACGCCGTCCTCTTCCGAAAGAATACAAACGCCTGAGTCAACGCCTGCCTTGTATTCCATACCTGTGCCGACAATAGGAGATTCGGTAACAAGCAGCGGCACTGCCTGTCTTTGCATGTTTGAACCCATCAATGCACGGTTTGCGTCGTCGTTTTCAAGGAACGGAATCATTGCCGTAGCAACGGATACAACCATTCGTGGCGAAACGTCCATAAAGTCAGCCTTTTCACGCTCAACCTCAACGAATTCGTCCCTGTGTCTGCCGACAATCTTCTTGTGGACGAAATGTCCCTCTTCATCAAGCGGTTCATTTGCCTGTGCAACGATATAGTTATCCTCTACATCAGCAGTCATATAGACAACTTCTTTTGTTACAATGCCTGTTTTCTTGTCAACCTTGCGGAACGGTGCCTCGATAAGTCCGTACTCATTGATTTTCGCAAAGGTTGCAAGATATGAGATAAGTCCGATGTTAGGACCTTCAGGGGTTTCGATAGGACACATTCGTCCGTAGTGTGTATAGTGAACGTCACGAACCTCAAATCCTGCACGATCTCTTGAAAGACCGCCGGGGCCGAGGGCTGAAAGACGTCTTTTGTGTGTAAGCTCTGCAAGCGGATTGTTCTGATCCATAAACTGTGAAAGCGGTGATGAACCGAAAAATTCCTTGATTGCCGCTGTTACAGGACGGATATTGATGAGAGCATTCGGCGGAAGATGTGCAAGATCCTGTGCCTGCAAGGTCATTCTCTCCCTGATTACTCTTTCAAGTCTTGCAAAGCCTATTCTGAACTGGTTCTGGAGAAGCTCGCCTACCGAACGGATACGGCGGTTTCCGAGGTGGTCGATATCGTCTGTTGTGCCGATACCGCAAGCAAGAGAGTTCATATAGTTGATTGTTGAGAATATATCGTCAACAATGATGTGCTTAGGAACAAGCTCGTCCTTGCGTTTTTTGATTTCTTTTTTGAGACTTTCCTCGTCCTGACAGCTTTCGAGTATATCTTTAAGAATTGTGAAACGAACCTTTTCGTTAATTCCGCATTCTTCTTTTGCGTCAAAGTCAACATAATTTGATATGTCAACCATACCGTTTGAAATAATCTTTACAGGTCTTTCGTCAGCACCCTTTACGAATGCAATGCTTACGCCTGCGTTTTCGATTTCCATTGCTCTTTCCTTAGAGATGAACTCTCCCTCGTCGGCAAGAATTTCACCTGTCATCGGGTTGGCAATAGGCTCGGTTATTACCTGATTTGCAAGACGGTTTGCAATACCGAGTTTTTTGTTGTATTTGTAGCGTCCTACTCTGGATATGTCATAACGTCTTGGGTCAAAGAACAGCATATTGATGTGCTGCTGGGCACTTTCGACTGTCGGCGGCTCGCTCGGACGGAGTTTTCTGTAAACCTCTTTGAGAGCGTCCTCCTGATTGTCTGTTGTATCCTTGTCGATTGTTGCAAGAATTCTGTCGTCAGGTCCGAAATAGTCGATTATTTCCTGATCCGTTCCGAGTCCGAGTGCACGGATAAACACCGTTACAGGAAGCTTACGGTTTTTGTCGATACGAACATAGAAAACGTCGTTGATGTCGTTTTCGTATTCAAGCCACGCACCTCTGTTAGGAATAACCGTTGCACTGAACAGCTGCTTGCCTGTTTTATCGTAATCCATCTTATAGTAAACGCCCGGCGATCTTACCAACTGAGAAACGATAACTCTTTCAGCACCGTTGATAACGAAAGTACCGCTTGGAGTCATAAGAGGGAAATCTCCCATAAATACGGTTGATTCCTTAATTTCCGACGTTTCCTTGTTGAAAAGTCTTGCCTTGACTTTAAGCGGTGCCGAATATGTGGCATCTCTTTCCTTACATTCTGCAATGCTGTAATTCGGGTGGTCTGTTTCAAGAGTATAGTCAACAAAGTCAAGGACTATATTTCCCGAATAATCAGTAATTCCCGAAACATCCTCAAATACTTCCTGCAAGCCCTTTTCAAGAAACCACTTGTAAGAGTCTTTCTGAATTTCGATGAGGTTTGGCATTTCAAGCACTTCGTCAATGTGTGAAAAGCTCATTCGTTCGGTTTTTCCAAGACGTACGGGTTTGACGTTTACCATAGAATCACTCCATTCAAATTTGTTGCTTTCTGAATATTTTTAAACAGAACATACAACCGCCGTATTCAGACACCGACAGTAATATGCTGCTGACACCGTAAAACTCACAGTGCTTGCACTTATGAAAATTATACTTGATTTTTTTCTCAGAGTGTGCTAATATTTGTTCAAAGTTAAGCTCTGATTTGCCCAAAAAATCAGACTTTTCCACGATTGTGCATTATATAACTATACTACCAAAGAAGTCGCCTGTCAAGTATTTTTCGGCGGTTTCTTTATTTTTTTGCATTTTTCCGTATTTTTCAAAATCCCATTCAAGTTTTAATTCTTTTAATGCAATTTTTCCAAAAAGAAACACCCGACAGCGTTGATGAAAAGTGTGGAGCTATTATGAGTGTGGAGAGTGGAGTGTGGAGTTATTTTATTAACCGTTACTTTTTTCTTTGAGGTTAGTTACTGATAAAGGTAACTTTTTTGCAAAAGAAAACCGCCTTGCTTTGCAAGACGGTTTGAAAAATATTATGGCATACAGAAAGTCAGATTGTGCAAGAAAACTTACGGCTCACACAACCTCACTCTCCACACTCCACTCTCCACTCTGAATTAAAGTCTTGCTGCTCCGATAATGCCGGCGTCGTTGCCGAGTAAAGCGGTGCAGACTTTTGTTTGTTTTGAGTTGTGCTTGGTGTAACGCTCAGCCTCAACGATTTTCATAAGCGGTTTGAGCAGATTGTCGCCCTGGTTGCTTATTCCGCCGCCAATACAAAGAACATCAGGCTGGAAAATATTGATTACGTTTACTATACCGCAGGCAAGATAGCTTATGTAGGTATCAACAACGGCTTTTCCGACAGGGCAGTCGTGACTCTTTGCGTCAAAGGCGGTAATACCGCTTACTTTTGAAAGGTCGCCGTCAACGGATTTGTAAAGGTATGAGTCTTTGTTTTCGGGATTTTCGATTGCCTCTTTTGTCATATTGATAAGTCCTGTTGCCGACGCATAAGCCTCCCAGCAGCCCTTTCTTCCGCAGCCGCACTGACGGCCGTTATGCTCGATAACTATGTGACCAAGCTCTGCACCTGCAAAGTTTGAACCGCTGTAAATTTTGCCATCGATAATAATTCCGCCGCCTACACCCGTTCCGAGAGTGATTGCAACAGCATTTTTTGCGTTTTTAGCCGCACCTGCAAGATACTCGCCGAGAGCCGCAGCATTGGCGTCATTTTCAACCTTAACTTTTTTGTTAAGGCGTTCTTCCATCATTTTTGCGATTTCCCAGTTATGAGCATCAAAGTTTGCCGAAAATTCAATTACACCTGTCTGGCTGTTTACTGCACCGGGTGCACCTATTCCGACAAATTCAATATCATCGGGAGTTATTCCTGCTTTGTCGAGTGCTTTGAGTGTAACAGCCGCCATATCGTCGCAAATTTCATCTGTCGGACGTGGCAGATTTGTTTTGCAGCTTTCCTTTGCAACGATTTTATAATCCTCGTCAACGACACCTGCAACTATATTTGTGCCGCCAAGGTCAATTCCAAGATAATACATTGTAATTTCCTCCATAAAAAAATTTATATCTGTATTATATCATATTGTACAAAATTATAAAAGTCAATTAGCAAATTTTTCAAATTTTGTCGAATGTTATAATTATATATACTCCAAAATAGTAAATTTGTCTATTGACAGCGGAGTGCCTCCGATGTTGATTTGCGGCGGAATGCCTCCGCTGTCGATTCGCATTCATACTTATTGTTACCGTTAAATCCTCGTCCGCAGGATTAGCATATTGTATTATTTCACGCAGCAACTGAATGTCATACCAAAGCAAATCCAACGCACACTCTTGCAGTCATAATAATTATGAATTATGCATTATGAATTATGAATTAAATTCCGTATTTTATTGACAAAATACTATGTGCGTGTTAAAATATTTTTGATGATTTAAAGCATTAAATTTAAATTATAAAAATTCAAAAAAAGAATCGGGGTAAATTTATGAAAAAGGTATGTAAACTCACATCTGCACTTCTTGCAGGAATAATGGCACTCGGAATTTCCGCAGGATGCAGCAACTCAAACAGCGGCTCAAACAGCAGCACACCGGCTGAGTCAAAGGCTTCAACGGAAAGCACGGCAAATTCGGCAATTCCCGAAGGCAAGGTATATAACATCGGTATATGCCAGCTTACACAGCACGTTGCACTTGACGCAGCAACAAAGGGATTTCAGGACAAGCTTACTGAGCTTATGGGCGAGGAACACGTTAAGTTCGACTATCAGAACGCACAGAACGACTCTCCTACCTGTGCAACAATCTGCAACCAGTTCGTTGCGTCAAAGTATGATTTGATTATGGCTAACGCTACCGCTTCATTACAGGCAGCGTCAACCGCAACAGCAGATATTCCGGTCCTTGCAACATCAATAACAGATTATGCAACGGCTCTTGATTTAAGCGACTTCTCAGGCACAACAGGTATGAATATTTCGGGTACATCAGACCTTGCACCGCTCAGCGAACAGGCTGATATGCTCCACGAGCTTTTCCCTGACGCTAAGAATGTAGGTATTCTCTACTGCTCGGCTGAGCCTAACTCAAAATTCCAGGCAACAACAGTTACGGAAAGCCTTAAAAAATACGGCTACGAGGTAAAAGAATATACATTCTCTGACTCAAACGATGTTGCGTCCGTTACAACAACAGCCTGCAACGAATCTGACGTTATCTATATTCCTACCGACAACACAGCCGCTTCAAACGCTGAGGTAATAAACAACGTTGCCGAACCTGCAAAGAAACCTATTATCGCAGGTGAAGAGGGTATCTGCAAGGGCTGCGGTATTGCAACACTTTCAATCAGCTACTATGATATAGGCGTTAAAACAGGCGAAATGGCTTATGACATTCTCGTAAACGGCAAGGACATCAAGACAATGCCGATTGAATATTCTCCGTCACCTGAAAAAAAATATATGGCTGACAGAGCAAAGGCTCTCGGTGTTACAATTCCCGACAGCTACACAGAAATCGAGGCTGAATAATTTTACAGCTGGATAAACTAAAACAAATTTCGGGGTGCCGATGACGACATCCCGAAAAATTTTTTGAGATGGTGAACTTATAATGAATTTTTTTGATGTACTGGGGTCGTATTTTTCTTCGCTTGACCCTATGGCTTTTTTACATGCTTTGCCCGGAAACATCGCACAGGGCGTTATATGGGGCATAATGGCACTGGGTGTATTCATTACATACAAGCTTCTGAATTTTGCCGACCTGACTGTTGACGGCTCGTTTGCAACAGGCGGTGCAGTAACCGCAATGATGCTTATGGCAGGCTGTCCTATATGGGTTGCAATGATTGTTGCGGTAATTGCCGGACTTCTTTCCGGATTTATTACGGGTGCATTGCACACACTTCTCGGTATTCCCGATATTCTTGCCGGAATACTCAGTCAGATTGCACTGTACTCAATCAACCTCAATATTATGGGACAGGCAAACAGAGTTATAAGCGTAAAAAAATACACTCTGGTAATTTCACTTCGTGATTTTAATATGGCAATCCTCGTCGGTCTTGCATTTGCCGCAGTCATTATTATGGCTTTTTACTGGTACTTCGGTACTGAACAGGGTTCGGCAATAAGGGCAACAGGCTGTAACCCGAATATGTCAAAGGCTCAGGGCATTAACATCAATGTTACAAAGATAATTGCACTTTCGCTTTCAAACGGTCTGGTTGCACTTTCGGGTTCGCTTATGGCACAGTATCAGGGATTTTCGGATATAAATATGGGTCGTGGTGCTATTGTTATCGGACTTGCCGCTGTAATTATCGGACAGGTTCTCGGCGAATCTATTCTCCGCAAGCACTTTAACTTTATTGCAAAGCTCATATTTGTTGTAATCGGCGGAATAATCTATTATATAGTAATCGGTCTTGTTCTCTGGCTTAAAATGCCTACTGACGATATGAAACTGTTTACTGCTGTAATAGTTGCAATATTCCTTGCTGTTCCTTATCTGCAAAAGAAGTCAAAAAATTCTTTCAGAAAAGTTGCAAAGCAAAATGCAAAAAACAGCACAACCACGGAGGACAGCGAAAATGCTTGAAATAAGAGATATTTATAAAACCTTCAACAAGGGTACAATAAACGAAAAAAGGGCTTTAAACGGTCTTTCACTCACGCTGAACGACGGTGATTTCTGTACGGTTATCGGCGGTAACGGTGCAGGCAAATCCACTATGCTTAATGCCATTGCAGGTGTGTGGCCTGTTGACAGCGGTATTATCTTCATTGACGACAAAGATGTTACAGGACTTTCGGAGCATCAGCGTGCGGCTTATCTCGGACGTGTTTTTCAGGACCCTATGACGGGTACCGTTGCAGATATGGAAATAATCGAAAACCTCGCAATAGCCGCAAGACGTGGCAAAAGACGCGGACTTCGCTGGGGTGTTACAAAAGCCGAACACGAAACCTACCGTGAACTGCTCAAACAGCTTGACCTCGGACTTGAAGACAGAATGACCTCAAAGGTTGGACTTCTGTCGGGCGGTCAGCGTCAGGCGGTAACACTTCTTATGGCAACAATCAAAAAACCGAAGGTTCTTCTTCTTGACGAACACACTGCCGCACTTGACCCGAAAACCGCCGCAAAGGTTCTTGACCTCAGCGACAAAATTATTGCCGAAAATCATCTTACGGCGATTATGGTAACGCACAATATGCACGACGCTATTGTTCACGGAAACCGCCTCATTATGATGAACAACGGCAAAATCATCTATGATGTTGCAGGCGAGGAAAAGAAAAAGCTGAAAACCTCAGACCTCCTCGAAAAATTCTCGCTTGCAAGCGGTCAGGAACTCAACAACGACAGAATGCTTCTTAGTAATTCATAATTCATAATTCATTATGAATTATTGTAAACAGTTAGTTTGCTGTGTTAAGTTGAGTTATTTATAAAGATAACTTTATAAATCTTTTCTAAAAACTATACCATTAAAAAATTTAACCGCCTTGTTAAAAGGCGGTTTTATTGTGTACAGAGTTTATATAAAAAACTACGGTTCATAATTATTGACAGTGGCGGCACGCCACCGCAATTACGAATTACGAATTGTTATAGGGGGTGTTTTTTTGCTTAATGTTACGATAATATGTGTGGGAAAGCTTAAAGAAAGCTATTGGCGTGAGGCAGTTGCTGAATATTCAAAGCGTATGCGTACATTTTGTAATTTCAGTATTGTTGAGGTTGACGAGGAAAAAATTGCGGATAATCCGTCACCGTCACAGATAAAAACTACAATAACAAAAGAGGGCGAGCGGATTATTTCAAAAATTCCGCATAACGCAAAAATCATTTCTATGTGCATTGAGGGAAAACAGCGCAGCTCCGAAAAGCTTGCACAGGAAATTGCCGATATTGCCGTCGGCGGTTACAGCAGTATCGCATTTATTATCGGCGGTTCGTGGGGACTTTCCGACGAGGTTAAGCGTATGTCGCATATACGGCTTTCAATGTCCGAAATGACCTTTCCTCATCAGCTTGCACGGGTAATGCTGTGTGAACAGATTTACAGGGCCTTTCAAATCAATATCGGCGGAAAATATCATAAATAACGAAAAAATCCCGATTTTCACATCGGGATTTTTTTGCTGAAAATAATGTATTAAGTTATGTATCAGTATATTATTGAACCTGAGGTGTTCTCAACAGGAACAACCGAAAGCATAAAGTCAATGTTTCGTTTCATACCGTTGCTTTCAAGGTTACAAAGTGAGGTTTGAAGTGCAAGCTCGGGTATGTTGTTTTCACGGCTGAGATGTGCAAGCAAAAATCGTGTTGTACCGCTTTTTACAAGTTCAAGCAGTTCATCGGCACAGCTGTCATTTGAAAGATGTCCTATGTCAGAGAGTATTCTGCGTTTTAAAATGTACGGATAAATTCCGTTCTGGAGCATTCGTACATCGTGGTTTGACTCAATTACAACGGTATCACAGCCGCTAAGTGCCGATTTTATGTCCCCGGAAATGTATCCCGTATCCGTTGCAAAGGCTGTTTTTCGTCCGTCGGAGGTTTCGACAACATATCCGAAACCCTCACAGCAGTCGTGCGATATTCTGAACGGCACTATATTCATTCCTGCCGCCTCAACGCCGTCGAATGTAATCGGTGAAATATCTACCTTTTCATTGATAAGCTGTTTTTCTTCAAGAGCCGAAATCGTACCCATTGACGAATAAACCTTGATTTTATGCCGTGAGGCTAGCACACGCAAGCCTTGTATGTGGTCGCTGTGTTCGTGCGTGACAAAAATCGCCCTGACATTTTTTATATCAAGGTCGTTTTGTCTGAGTGCATTTTCAATCTGTTTTGCACTTCTTCCGGCGTCAACAAGTATTCCGTTATCCGCCGAACCAATATAATAGCTGTTTCCCGAACTTCCGCTGAACAACGGACATAGTCTTGTCATAATATCACCCAAAAAACTTCTCTCAGCACATCATACTTACTGTCCGAACAACTCCACACTCCACTCTCCACACTGTATTCAGGCTGTCTGTACAACGGGGTCGTTGGAATATACACGCTTGATGTCAGCACCGAGAGCGGCGAATTTTTCGACTACATCTTCATAGCCACGCTCAATATGCTGAATATCCTCGATATATGTTGTGCCTTTTGCCGCAAGAGCCGCAATAATCATAGCAGCACCTGCACGAAGGTCAGTAGCTTTAACAGGTGCACCGATAAGCTCCTTTACTCCCTCGATAACGGCAATTTTTCCGTCAACGGAAATTTCCGCACCCATTCTGCGAAGCTCCTCAACATATCTGAAACGGTTGTCCCATACCGCCTCGGTTACAATGCTTGTGCCGTCGGCAACAGAAAGCAGTACGGCAATCTGCGGCTGCATATCCGTTGGAAAACCCGGGTGAGGCATTGTCTTGACATTACAGCGGTGAAGTGTGCCGTTTCTGCGTACACGAACAGAGTCCTCATACTCGTCAACCTGAACGTTCATTTCTCTGAGCTTTGCGGTGATTGATTCAAGGTGCTTGGTGATAACATTGCGTACAATAACGTCGCCGCCCGTTGCCGCTGCGGCTACCATATATGTACCCGCTTCAATCTGGTCGGGAATAATCGAATATGTTGTGCCGTTAAGGTGCTTTACGCCGTTGATTTTTATAACGTCTGTTCCTGCACCACGCACGTCGGCACCCATTGAATTAAGGAAGTTCGCAAGGTCAACGATATGCGGTTCTTTTGCGGCATTTTCGATTATTGTTTTGCCCTCTGCCTTAACTGCGGCAAGCATAATATTTACCGTTGCACCGACGGAAACAACATCAAGATAAATATGTCCGCCGACTAACCTGTCAGCCTTTACATTTATCATTCCGCCTGAAACGCTGTGCTGTGCACCGAGTATTCCAAAGCCTTTGAGGTGCTGGTCAATCGGTCTTACACCAAAATCACAGCCGCCCGGGAGTGCAACCTCTGCCCGTGAAAACTTTCCGAGTAATGCTCCTAAAAGATAGCACGACGCTCTCATATGACGAACAAGCTCGTATGTTGCAACAGGACTTTGTATATGCGTAGGGTCTATTTCAAGAGTTGATTTATTGACTCTGGTGATTTTCGCCCCCATTTCGTGCAAAATGGTTGCAATGATGTTTACGTCCATAATATTCGGGATATTTTCTATCCGACATACACCGTCCGAAAGAATAACGGCAGGTATAATGGCAACGGCTGCATTCTTTGCACCGCTTATATGAACTTCGCCGTGAAGCGGATTACCGCCGTGGATAACGAATTTTTCCAAGCTACAACACTCCTCATAATGCTTTTGTATGAGTTAAAAATATATAAACATTCGGATTTTTTAGATTTAAAGCTTTAATAAAAGCACTTTTAATTTCCATACTTTTACAGATTTAGAAATATTGTGTAAACTGCACTAAAACCAACTATAAATTTAATGCAAAATAATTTTTAAATCCTGTATGATAATAATACAAAGACCGCCTCTTGTCAATAACAAAAACATCATTGTAACCTTATTGTTACTGAACGGTAAATTTTCGGAATAATTCCTTATAATAAATTTATAATCAGGTCATTAAAAGTGCTTATTTTTACAATGGAATTACATCTTCATACAATGTCATTACTTTGCCGCATAGAATGACGCTATTGCACGGTAGGTCATATAGACATCAATCTTTGAAACAACCTCAAACGGTGCATGCATTGAAAGCACCGGCACACCAAGGTCAACAACATCAACATTAAGATTTGCAACGAACTTTGCGATTGTTCCGCCGCCGCCGCCGTCAACCTTTCCAAGCTCGCCTGTCTGCCAGATTACGCCGTTCTCGTCGAGTATCGCTCTTACCTTTGCCATAAATTCGGCTGTTGCTTCGGAAGTGCCGCTCTTTCCTCTGCTGCCTGTATATTTTGTGATAACTGCACCGTTGTTGACATAGCATGAATTATTTGCTTCATAGGCACTTGCATAAGTCGGGTCAAACGCAGCGTTTACATCTGCCGAAAGACAACTGCTCTTTGCCATAACGTGTCTTACTTCCTCGCCGTCTGCCTGTGCAAGGTCGGCAACAAAATCAAACATAAACGTTGACTTCATACCCGTGTTGCCCTCACTGCCGATTTCCTCACGGTCAGTGAGTACGGTAATTACGGTTCTGTCGGGAGTTTTTGCGTCAAGTGCCGCCATAAGTGCAGGATAAGCACAAACCCTGTCATCGTGACCGTAGCTGCCTATCATACTTCTGTCGAAACCTATGTCCTTTGACTTGAACGCAGGAACCATTGTAAGATCTGCCGAGAGAAAATCCTCCTCTGTAATTCCGTACTTTTCAAAGATGATGTTCATAACATTCAGCTTAACGCTTTCGCTTTCCTCGTCTGTGCAGAACGGACGACTGCCGATAAGAACATTCAGTTCTTCACCCGTAACAGCCTTGTACATAGGCTTGCGAACCTGTTCGTCTGCAAGGTGCGGCAAAAGGTCGGTAACGCAGAAGCAAGGCTCGCTGTCCTTTTCGCCCATTGTCACATCAACGGTTGTTCCGTCTTTGAGTGCAACAACGCCGTGAAGTGCAAGCGGAATTGTTGTCCACTGATATTTTTTGATACCGCCGTAATAATGCGTCTTAAAGAGTGCAAGGTCATTTGTTTCATAAAGCGGATTCGGTTTAAGGTCAAGACGTGGTGAGTCAATATGTGCAATACCGAGTCTTACGCCGTCCTTTGTTCCGTTTTTGCCGATAACTGCAAGCATAACTGATTTATTTCTGTTGTTTACATAAACCTTGTCGCCTGCTTTATATTTCTTTGTACGGTCAAACTCGGTAAAGCCTGCTTTTTTTGCGGCTTTTACCGAATAAGCGACAGCCTCACGCTCGGTTTTTGATTTATTAAGAAAATTCTTGTATTCCTCACAGAAAGCGTCGGCCTTTTTGAGCTCATCGGCACTGATTCTTTTTGCACCGCTTTCTTTTTTCATAAGTAATTTTTCTTTAAGCTGTTCAGCTTTGGATTTTGTATCATTTTTCTTTGACATAGAAATCGTCCTTTCTTTTATTTGTCATTTATCTGAATTTTTGCTGTTTTCGTCCTGAAAATACAGTTTTATATAAGCGTTTTTGTTTTGCTGTACTTTATGACGGTAGTTTTCGGTTTCTTCAATCGGCAAAGCTTTAAGCGTTTTGCCGTCGTCGGAATACTGCTTATCTTCAAGCCAGCCGTCAACTCTGCCGATACCTGCATTATATGCACAAATCGCCGTATCCTCGCAGCCGTACATATCCATAAGTATTGACAGAATATGCGTACCGTAATCTATATTGACACGGTAATTTTGTAAATCGTCAACGGTATAGTCATCGTCCTTGTAGTATGTCTGTATCCACTCGAATGTTTCGGGGGTAATCTGCATAAGACCTATTGCACCTGCGTGTGAAACGGCGTCGGGATTAAAGTTGCTTTCGGTTTTGATAACGCCGTAAATAAGTGCCTCGTCAATATTGTATTTTTCTGACGCCGCCTTTACCTCGTCCTGATATTTCAGCGGATAAGTACCGTAAACATAGCGGTTATACGCATACTTCAACGCAAACGCCGCACCGAAAAGCATAACGACAATAAGGCTTATGCTTATAATAATTTTTATCTGCTTTTTCATTATGCACCTGCTTTTCTTATTTCGGCAATAATTCCCGTTACCTGTTCTTTAACCTGTTCCAAGGGCTGTGAACCGTCAATGACGTAATCGGCTCCTGATGTATAATAGCTTTCGTCAAACTGAGCATTTATACGCAAAAGTGCCTCATCTTTGTTTATACCGTCACGGTTCATTATCCTTGACAGTCTTATTTCAGTCGGTGCCGTAACCGAAACAACAATGTCACACATTTTTTCGCCGCCGCTTTCAAAAAGCTGCGGAGCGTCAAATATAATTATGTCACTGCCGTTTGATTTACATTCGGAAATATATTCCGCTGTTCTTCTGAGTATCCACGGATGAGTTATGCCGTTGAGCAAATCCGTTGATTTTCTTGACGAAAACGCCTTTTGTGCAAGACGCTTTCTGTTACAGCTGCCGTCATTATTTATTATATCATATCCGAAACAATCTGCAAGTCTTTTAAGACATTCTGAGCCTGTCTGCGTTGCCTCTCTTGCGATTTTATCGGCACTTATGACGGTACAGCCGAGATTTTTCATAAATTCTGAAACAGTGCTTTTGCCTGCCCCGGTCTGTCCTGTAAGTCCCAAAACAATACTATTCAAGCTCAATCACCTCAAAACCTGCCGCACGGATAATTCTGTTATAAACCGCAAGTCCGACGCCCTCAGTTTTCGGACAATGAGCATAAACCGTCCTGTAACCGTTTTCGTCAGCCGTTCTCAGTGCCGTAAAAAGCCTGTGTGCCTGTGTTTCATAGTCATCGCTGCGACCTGTTGAAACCGTCGGTACTGAAAGTCTGCCCAAATCCTCATCATAGCAGAGTGCCGCAACACCGTCAGCCTTGTGGCTGTTGACATATTCAACAAAGCTGTCGTCCGAACCCTTTATAAGTACAACATCGGCTTTCGGCGAATAGTGCTTGTATTTCATTCCGGGGCTTGACGCCTGTTGTCCGTTTTTCAGCGGATTAAGAACCGCATCGTCAACAACAACCTCTTCGATAGCGTCACGCAGCTGTTCAAGCGTAATTCCGCCGGGTCTTAAAAGTCGTGGCGGTTCTGTCGCAAGAGTTATTACAGTAGATTCAACACCGACATCACATTCACCGCCGTCAATGATAGCGTCAATTCTGCCGTTCATATCATCGGCAACGTGCTTTGCGTTTGTCGGACTCGGACTGCCCGACAGATTTGCCGACGGTGCAGCAAGCGGCGACGAAAGCTCAATCAGCCTGTGTGCAATCGGATTTGACGGAAACCTGACTGCAACCGTGTCAAGCCCTGCACTTACTTCATCGGGAATTATATCCGATTTCGGCAAAATTATTGTCAAAGCACCCGGCCAGAATTTTTCGGCAAGTTTTTTTGCCTTTTCGGGAAATACCGAAACCAGCCTGTATATCTGTGAAATATCCGAAATATGAACAATAAGCGGATTGTCCATCGGTCTGCCCTTTGCCCTGAATATTTTTTCGACCGCCTTGCCGTTCAAAGCGTCAGCTGCCAATCCATAGACCGTTTCCGTCGGCATTGCAACCAAGCCGCCGTTTTTTATTATATCTGCCGCCGTCTGAACCTCGTCGGCTTTAAGCATAAGAGTTTTCATAAAATCCTTCCTTTACGGTGGCGTGCCGCCACTGTCAAATCGCGTTCAAAGTCTTTATTACCATTGACTTATTGTCCGCGAAATCAGTTAGTGTATTATTCTACGCAACATTTTAATTTGAATATCAACCAATATCAACGCACAAGCTAAAAGTCCACACAAATAACTCCTAACTCCTCACTCCTAACTCCTAACTCTAAACAACTTCACGCTGACAATCATTTTTCGTCTTTGTTTTCCTGCTCGTCATAGCCGACGTAGAAAAAGCCCTCGTCGCTTATACCGCTCTCATAATTTTTGTCGATTTCAAGCGGCTTTTCGGGTGTTAAATTTACTTCGGGTTCTATTTTTCCCTTTGACGCTTTAAAAGAATAAATACCGTCCTTAACAATTTTTTTCAAAAGCATAAAAGCAAGAAACAGCATAAATACCGCCATTGCAAATGCTCCGAAAATTGCTCTGTTGTCTATTTTGTCGTCATATTCCGTGATATCAACGGTCTGCGTCATAATATGCTCACCGAAATTACCTTTCATACCGTTTTTTAAAAGCAGATTATTTTCGAGTGCATAAAGACTGAGTGACGAACGGTCATTTGAAGTAAGCGTATTGACACGACCTTTGAAATGCAGAGTTTGTCCTGAACCGTTTAATATATCACGCATTTTGTTGTCGCAGTCACTGCCGTATTCCGTTCTGAATGTTATCATCTTATCGTCGGATTTAACAAGATAACAGTTCACTGAATTTCCTGCCGAGTCCTCGATTGTCTGATATTCGCACAAAACCGAATCTATTGTCCCCGTTACATGTTCGCCGACGGTAAGCGTTTTATAGTCTGACGGTGTTATGTTCCTGCCTGTATACTGATTATTGCTGAGCATAATATAATTAACACCGCAGTATATCATATATGCAGCTATTGCCAAAGCACAAATTGCCATTATAATTTTTGCAACAGCCCATCTTTGTCCTGCAACCGAGCTTTTGAACATAGAGCTTTTACCTCCGTTAATAAAATTATGTTTGCGGGTTTTCAAGCTGTGACGCTCTGTCGGCTGTGATAAGAGCGTCGATTATCTCGTCGATATTTCCGTTGAGTATATCTTCAAGCTTATAGAGCGTAAGACCTATTCTGTGGTCTGTTACACGCCCCTGCGGATAATTGTAGGTTCTTATGCGTTCACTGCGGTCGCCTGTTCCGACCTGTGAGCGTCTTTGCTGTGCAACCTCGTTGTGCTGTTTTTCACGCTCCGCTTCGAGCAGACGGGCTTTAAGCACCTTCATTGCCTTGTCTTTATTTTTATACTGACTTCTCTCGTCCTGACATTCAACAACCATACCTGTCGGAATATGTGTAATTCTTATTGCAGATTCGGTTTTGTTGATGTGCTGACCGCCTGCACCGCTTGAACGGTAGGTGTCTATTTTAAGGTCTGCGGGATTGATGTCAACCTCAACGTCCTCTGCCTCGGGCAAAACCGCAACCGTCACGGTTGATGTATGTATTCTGCCCTGTGTTTCGGTTTCGGGAACACGCTGTACACGGTGTACTCCGCTTTCGTATTTCAGGCGTGAATATGCACCGTTTCCGTTAATCATAAAGCTGATTTCCTTGTATCCGCCGAGTTCGGTTTCATTTGCATTGATTATCTCCGTACTGTACCCTTTTTTGACGGCATACATACCGTACATTCTGAAAAGCACAGACGCAAACAGTGCCGCCTCTTCTCCGCCTGCACCGCCTCTTATTTCGACAATTACATTTCGGTCATCATTCGGGTCTTTCGGCAAAAGAAGTATTTTCAGCTCTGACGACAGCTGTTCTTTTTTTGTACGAGCCTCTGCAAGCTCGTTTTCTATCATTTCGGTCATTTCCCTGTCGGACTGATTTTCCCTGAGCATAGAAGTATATTCCTGTTCATCGGCAACGGTCTTTTTGTATTCACGGTATTTAAGCACAACAGGCTCAATGTCCTTGTATTCTTTCATAGTTTTTGTGTACAGCTCTGCCGATGAAACAACGAACGGGTCGCACAGCTTTTCGGAAAGCTCATCATAACGGTTTTCAAAAATCTCTAATTTATCAAACATATCAAATTCTCCTTTATAATATAATTATGTATAAAGGATTTATGCTATTGTTCGCCGTCAGACCGCTCTGTTATTACTTTTTTGATGTTTTTTTCAGCCTTTATGCGTGGCAGCATAAATTCGTGACCGCAAGCCATACAGCGGAGCTTAAAATCCATTCCGACACGCAGAACAAGAAAATTTTTATTGTTTTCCTTGCCGCACGGGTGGGGCTTTTTCATTAAAAGAATATCACCTACACGAATATCCATATCTGCACCTCCAAATTTTTGCTGTTTTATAATTATAGCACCTGTATGACTTTTTTACAAATATAATCTTAACTTTTAATTGAGGACATTTTTAAAAATTTTTCTTGTCTGAAAAATTTATATGTGTTATAATAAATCTTGTACTGAATATCTGTCCGTAGCACAGCTGGATAATGCATCAGACTCCGACTCTGAAGATCAAGGGTTCAAATCCCTTCGGGCAGGCCAGACAGTGACAATACGAATCCCACACACATTATGCGTATGGGGTTCGTATTGTTTTTTATGAACGATTTTTTGTTGACTTTATAATTCAGGGCAAAAAAATTGCCTTTGCCGCAAAGCAAAAGCAATTTGAAAATAAATCAAAATATGATTATCAGTTGATTTCGAGAGCATTTTTAAGCTCAGCAATCTTATTGGTCTTTTCCCATGCAACATGGAGGTCTTCTCTGCCCATATGTCCGTAAGCCGAGAGCTTTCTGTACATTGGACGGTCAAGCTGCAAATCTCTGATGATAGCGGCAGGACGAAGGTCAAAGACTTTGTTTACAGCCCTTGCAAGAGCCTCGTCAGACACAACGCCTGTGCCGAATGTATCAACCATAACCGAAACAGGCTTTGCAACGCCGATTGCGTATGAAAGCTGAATTTCGCATTTTTTTGCGAGCTTTGCGGCAACAATGTTCTTCGCAACATAACGAGCGGCATAAGCGGCACTGCGGTCAACCTTTGTCGGGTCTTTTCCCGAGAATGCACCGCCGCCGTGACGTGAATATCCGCCGTAGGTATCAACGATAATTTTTCTCCCCGTAAGACCGCTGTCGCCGGCAGGTCCGCCGATAACAAATCTTCCTGTCGGGTTTACAAGTATTCTTGTATCCTCGTCGAAAAGCTCGTCAGGAATAACCGGATTGATAACCTTTTCGATAAGGTCGGCACGAATTTTGTCAAGACCGACATTTTCGTTGTGCTGTGTTGAAATAAGCACTGTATCAATGCGTGACGGCTTTCCGTCGTTGTATTCAACAGTAACCTGTGTTTTTCCGTCAGGACGAAGATATGAAAGAGTGCCGTCCTTGCGTACATCTGCAAGACGCTTTGCAAGCTTATGTGCAAGAGAAATAGGCAGCGGCATAAGTTCGGGGGTTTCGTCGCAGGCATAGCCGAACATAATACCCTGATCACCTGCACCGATCTGGTTCATTGAGTCAGCGTCACCGTCACGGAATTCGTATGACGAATTTACTCCTCTTGAAATATCGGGTGACTGTGCATTGATTGTAGAAATAATTGCACAGGTGTTTCCGTCAAAACCACATTCGGGATTATTGTATCCGATAGAGTTTACAACGTGTCTTGTAATCTTATCTATATCAACCAAGCTGTTTGACGCTATCTCGCCCATAACATGAATAAGACCTGTTGTTGCGGTAACCTCGCAGGCAACGTGTGCAAACGGGTCCTTTTTGAGAAGTTCATCAAGAATAGCATCAGAAATCTGGTCGCACATTTTGTCGGGATGTCCTTCTGTTACCGATTCTGATGTAAAAAGAAATTTTGCCATAGTTTTGAATAACTCCTTTACTTTAAAAATATTGTTTCCTATTCCGGGATTTTAAATTTAAAAAACCGCTCGACTGACTGCCGAACGGTTTTGTATTTCTACTCATCTGTCGGCTTTACCGCAGGATTTAGCACCTTGCACAAATGAATGTGTAGGTTGTCGGACTTCATCGGGCCTGATCCCTCCGTCGCTCTTAATAAGTGGTAATTTTCAGTTGTAACGCTATTATAGCACCCAATATCTGTCCTGTCAACAACAAGTTTTTACCTTTAAGCTGTTGATTTTCAAATCGTTGATGTATTGTATTTTAAAGCATTTTGTGGTAATATTTTAGTATAATATACTACTTTAAAAAACGGATATAATAATTATGAAAGCGGGGTAATACTATGCAGGCGGAAAATTTCAAACTTACCATTGAGGAATTCTATAATATACCTGAGGGTACAAGTGCGGAACTGATACACGGTATTATTTATGATATGGCACCGTCACCATCAACGGTACATCAGGAGCTTTCTATGACCATTTCTACGGAAATATTCAGATATATCAAGAGAAATAACGTACAGTGCAAGGTTTTTTCTGCACCGTATGATGTACAGCTTTCGGACGATACGGTTGTTATACCCGATATTTCGGTTATATGCGACAAAAGCAAGATAACAAGCAAACGCTGTGTAGGTGCACCCGACTGGATAATTGAAATCGTGTCCAATAATGCATTGCACGACTATATTACAAAGCTTAATCTCTATCAGCCATTCGGCGTAAAGGAATACTGGATTGTTGACCCGAAAAAGAAAATCGTTACCGTGTTTAATTTCGGCGAAAATTTTGATACGGACAAATACGATTTCTGCGACACGATACCCGTCGGAATTTTCGGAGGTAATCTCAAAATCAACATTGATGAACTTATGAAATAAAGTCAGGTAACAATCTTCCGACGCAACATCTGAATGTTATAACTAAATTTTCTCAACGCCTTAAATTGCTGTACCGAACATACAAAAACACACCCGTGACTTAATCGGTCACGGGTGTGTTTTTGTAACTGCTTTATAAAGGTTATATGCCGCAAATATACATAAATCTTATATCAGCGTCTGAAGCTGCGGTACAAAAATAATTACTCATTACATATTTTATAAAACTCTTTTGTTTCAGGAATACGCACAACTTCTGATTTGTGTTTTTCGAGCAAAAGCGTTATTGCATAAAGGTCAATCCATATTTCGTTATCACATTCCTTTTGACTTTCATCAAAGATAAGCTCCATTCCAAAGTGAAGATGACTGGTTTCAATGTTGTTGACATTTTCCTTTGTACTGTAACCCGTTCTGCCGACATAGCCTATTACATCACCCGCATTGACGGTTTTACCCTCGTATAAGTCACAGTGATACGGTCTGTTCTGCCGCAGATGTGCATAATAGTAATAGCGTTTTTTGTCAAAGCTGCGAATACCTATCCGCCAGCCGCCGTACTGATTCCAGCCCATTACTTCAACCGTTCCGCTCTCAATCGCTATAACGGGCGTACCCGTAGCGGCAATCAGGTCGTGACCGAGATGGTTTCGTGCATAGCCGTATGTTCTTGACACACCAAAGTCGTCATAGTGCGAGTAGGGAAAAGTCTTTGCAATAGGTGAATACACTTTAAGACCGTATTTTTCTGTTGTTATTTTGCTGCCGTTTTCGTCAAGCGAGGTTTCGGTATATTTTCCGACAAAGCCGTCAAGCACGGCACCGTAAACCTGACGGTAATATGAATAATACTTCATATTATTGGTCAGGTCGTTAATTTTTTCTCCGTTTTTCAGCTTTTCAATAATGTTGTCCATATCGGACGCTTTGTACTGAGAAAAATCACCTCCGTATTTTGCACCGAGATATGCAAGCACCTCAACCCAGTTGATTTTTATTTTTTCACTTTGAGAATTGATATCGGCATCAAGAGCCTTTTCGAGTGCAGAATATGTAACATTAAATTCGGCGTATTTAATAAAATCATTGTTTTTGGCGACTGTTGCACCGGTCATTGCCGTAATTATAATCAAAGCACCGCACACAGCCGTCAAAAACACCGCAATAAATCTTTTCATTCACTTCACCCGATACATAATATGCAGAAACAGAGTAAAATAATGCTTTAATCCGTGTAGAGTTGTGTGATGTTTTAATAAAAATACCTGTAACAAATTATGTTACAGGCATTTTGTTAATATGTTATATTTTACATACACATAAATCCGGCGTAAAAGCTTACGCTTCACAGAATAATTATGAATTATGCATTATGAATTATTCCAGACTCTGTAATCCGACTTGTCGTGCTTTTTAACATCATAGAGCATTGTATCGGCGTGTTTGAGTGCAATATTCATATTTTCGGGATTGTATATCGGCATATAGTCAATACCGATAGAACAGGATACTCTGTGGTTAGGCGGAATATCGGCTTTTTGGCGAATTGTTTTTTCTATAACATCAATAAAGGAATTACTTTCTTCTATGCCGCTGTAAACCGCCTTTGCGGTTTCAACTCCCGTATCAATATCATAGCCGGGAAGTACAATGACAAATTCATCTCCGCCGTAGCGTGCGATATATCCCTTTTCGCCGACAACCTTTTCAAACAGCCGTGAAAATGCAATCAGGATTGCGTCGCCGACATCGTGACCGAATGTATCGTTGCAGAATTTAAAGTTGTCAAGATCAATGTAAAGAACCGTTGCACAGATATTTTCTTTTTTTCCGCTTTCAACCAGCTTAGTATAGTCATCGAGCTTCTTTGCGAAGCCCTGTCTGTTAAGCAGTCCGGTAAGCAGGTCGGTAACGGCTCTGTGACGGAGCTTTTTGTTCATCTCGTCGATTTCGTTTTGTGCTTTAAGGCGATAAAGAGTATCGTTCATCTGACGAAGTGCAAACTTGAAAATCGTGAGGTCGTTTCGGTCAAGGAAAATAATGTTGCCCGACATATTTCTGTGCAGTTCGATTTCCGCTATCATAAAAGCGGAAAGCTCCTCGCCCGACGTGAGCGGAACGCAGGCAAATGAAATTATATTGTTTATTCCGAAAGCAGATGTAATCGGCGTATATTCATAAAATTCCCTGTCAAAGCGTGAGGCAACAAATTCTTTTCTGTGTTTATTGAGATACTGCATAATATTTTCGAGTGTTTCGCCGCTAAGCTCAATATTGCTTCCGTTATACTTCACAACAGGCTTTTTGTTCACAATTTCAACATAAACAATGCCGTCAACGTTGTAGTTATTCTGAATTGTCACCATAGAATTTTCGATTAAATCGTCAGCCGTAATATTATCTTTGTTGAGCATCTCCTGCCAGACAACAAGGAAATTGATACCCTTGGTTTTATCGTCAAGGATTGTTTCCATTTCGGATATTTTAATAAGCTCGTCTATCTGATATTTCGTGACGCTTGTCATTGCAAGCGGAATATGCTTGGAAATAAGCGGCCGATTGTGCAGCTTTGCAAAAAGGATTTCTTCCTTGTGCTTGTAGCCCTCTTTGTTGCAGTATTCGATACAGGTATTGAGAATATCCTGAGCTTCCTCGTGCATACCCTGTTCCTCGTACAGGTCTGCCTGCTCGCTTGCAAACAATGCATATACAAAAAACAGCAGTCCTTCCGAACGGAACATATGAAACCGTGCTTTGTCAAAATATTCCTGAGCCAGCTTTATGTCATCTGCTTTTGCAAGAAGTCCGCTTGTAAAATAATAGAAAAACATATCGTCATCCCAAAGATAATAGTTGGGCTGTCCGTCAGCGTGAAGAATATGGAAGAGTACCCTTTCCATTTTATTCAGATAAAAATGTGCATTGTAATCTATACCCATTTTGTAGCTGCAATATACGATCATTCCGTAAACCTTTGAAACATTGCAGATTTTCATTTTGTGATACTTTATTGAATTTAAAAGTTTAAGGGCAAGAACAAGGCAATCGTATGCCTCGTTGTAATCTTCCGCAAGAATAGCGTTTGTCGCCATATTGTAAAGCGTTTCGGCAACGCAGTACGGCTCTTTAATCTGATAGAACAACAGCAGTGCCTTGTTGAAATATTCGTTTGCCTGCACAAACTGCTCGCCTACAATACGATTAAAGCCAAGACCGTTGTATATTGACGCTTCTTCCTTTGTATCGTTTTGATTATGGATAATTTCAAGGCATTTTTTGTAGTAGTAGTCAACATACGAAAAACAGCCGTAGCCCTGTGCCATAAATACATTTTTCTGCCATGCGGCAATCATAAGGCGTTCATTTTTCAGTTCTTTGGCGATTTTCATAGCTATCTGGAAGCTTTCCTGATTTTCGCAGTTTTCGGCATCGTTGACATAGTTTTCACGGCTGTTGCAGCAGTCAAAAAACAGTATATGGGCAATATGGTTGTACATCCTGCGTTGTATTGCACGCTCATAAAACTGTCCTATACTTTCAGGTTCTTCACATCTGTCCCAGCGGTACGCATTTGTCCAGCCGTCAAGAATACGGATATAGTAAAGCATTTCGGAATAAAACATATACAGGTCTGAGCCTGTTTTCACGGATATTTCAAAACATTTTTCATTATTCTTTTTAGCAAGATTCGGCTGTCCGCCGTAAATCTGACACATAGTCAGAAGATAATAATAAATAAATGAATATTTTATATTGGGGTGCTTGTTGTTTATGCTTTTCAGCTTGTCGCACATCATCAGTGCAACGGTAATATTGCGTTCATAAAGTGCCGCTATTGCATAGACTATAAAATATTCTATTTTATATTTAACGCTGATTTTCGCCTTTTCAGTCAGCACTTTGTTATAGAGTATATCAAGATAATACAGTGCCTGCCTGGTTGCAAGGGTGTAAAGCATATTGTTGATACGCACAAGATATTCCCTGAAATCAGCAATAACAGGCTCAAATGATTCAACAATATTCATTTCAGCCTGAACATCCTGCATATTCCAGTCAAGCATAAGGTTATTGTCCTCAATCTCATTTATCAGAGACTTCCATCTGTCAACGGTATATGAAGGAACAACATACGCCTCGTTGTAGTTGGCAAGCAGAGAAATATTATCGCAGGAATTTTTGATAAACTCCGACAGAAAATTAAGGGTTGAATTTTCGGCAAGATGCAGCTTATTGAGTACCAAAAGCAGAGTATGATCCTGTGAAATATAAGACAGTATTTTTGCAAGAGAATCCGCAAACTGCTTACGTTCATATTCAACCTCAACGACGATTATGTTTTCTTCACGCTCACAAAGTCCCCTTGTTATGTATGTTTTGATTGTGGAACGGCTGAGGTAATAAACGTCGCATTTTTCAAGAAAATCATCAATAGGAACGTTATAATAAAATTTAAAATACAGCTTTTTTACCCAGCCCAGAAATGGCTCGTAAGCCTCCTGCATTTTGTTGGAGCTGAATTCGTGATATAAAAGCTCAATATCAATTTTGCTTTCTTTTACTGCGTTCAATATATCCTCAACGGGAACATTAAGAGTGTTGTAATGTTTAACAAAAAGTATACTGCTGTGCTGCTGTTCAAGTCCGTGAATAATAGAGTCAATAATTTTTCGTGTATACAGCTGAGAACATGATTCCATCATACTGCCCCCTTTCAATTCTTTTATTATAACAAATTAAACTATATTTTTCAATATCTAAATTTATTTTAGTTAAAAAACTAAAATCATTTAAAAGAAAAATCCGTACATAACAAGTAACTATGTACGGATTTTTTCCCTTTTATTACTGCAATATATGTCCGACAGACACTCACCGCAGTTTATAACTTATTTTTCTTTCTGCTGACAGTAAACATATCGCCCGCTGCTTTTGTTTAAACAAGATAATATTACGAATTAAATAAGCCCTGCTTCTTCCTGATTTGCAAGGTGTTCGGGGTTTGTCCTTGCATAGTATGAAACTGCCGGTTCATCGCCTGACGCCGCCTTATGACAGAAGTAGTAGTATTCGGTTTCTGACGGTGAAACAGCCGCCTCTATTGCGTCAAGACCCGGGTTGCATATAGGACCGTTCGGCAATCCTTTATATTTATATGTGCTGTACTTGCTGACATAGGTTGTTCGGATTGAAGCAGGAACCTGATTTGCATTCTTATAAGGATAATAAACGGTTGAGTCAAGCTGCAGGTAATCAAGACCGCCCTCGCCGTTTTCATTTATGCCGTCTGTTTTAAGAGTGTTAAGACGGTTATGCAGAATTGACGAAACAACATACATATCGTCCTTGTCAGCCGCCTCAGCCTGAATAAGCGATGCAAGAGTGATAACGTCCTCCATTGACATTCCGAGCTTTTTCGCACGGTCTTCAATCGTGACTTTCTTTTCAAAGCCCTCAACCCTTGATTTTGTGAGGTAGGTTTTTCTGCGGTAGTTTGCAAGGAATTTTCTTACGACGGAATCGGGGTCCTCGCCGACATAAAAGTCGTATGTATCAGGGAAAAGATAGCCCTCCAACTTGTAGTATCTCTGGCTTGCGTTTTTAATTCCCGTCAGGAACTCGTAGTCCTCGTCAAAATCGCTTGAATTGCATTTTGACAGAAAAGCGTCAGATGAACATACGTTATTTTTTTCAAGCAGCTTTGCATAGTCGTTTACCGACATACCCTCTGTAAACTGAATGGTTACAACATCGGTTCTGTTCATATCCGACTGCATATAGTTGATAAGTGCCTGATAGTCCTTGTTTGTTTCGACATCAAAGGTTCCCTGAGTAAAGCCTGTTGTTGACCTTGTGAGGATAGCATAAAACTTGAAAAAGCCCTTGTTTTTTATGACATTGTTATCATAAAGAATATCGGTAATCTGGTTAAGCGTTGCGTCCTTGGGAATAGTTATTTCAACCGTGTTTGCCTGTTCTCTGCCAACGGCAAGAAGGTCGTTTACTCCCACCATAATATATTCGCCCAGCATAACCGACGCAAACAAAATCATTACCAGCCATATTGTACGGAAAATTGTGCGGTTTTTCTTTGCCTTTCTTTTGCGGCGTTTCTTATCGGCTTTTTTTGCCGCTTTCAAGGCACTTTTGTCGGCGGCTGTCTGACTGCTTTCCTTTGGAGCATCGCTGTAACTGCTGAGAATACCAACGCTTTCCTGCGGTGTTGTTTCGGCGGAATTATTCCCGTTGACAATTTCGCCCGTGCTTACAGATTCGGTGGATTCGGTATTGTATTCATCAAATATATTTTCGTTTGTGGCAAGATTTTCGGGAATACCGTCGTCGTAATCACGGGCAATTCCTCCACGAATGTTCACTTCGTTTTCAGCAATGTCAAAGTCGTCCTCATATTGAATTTTGAAATTTTCGATTTTTTCCTGTCTTTTCTTTTCAAGCTCATCGCTCATTAAGAAAATCCCCCTTTATGTAGCCGAATTGTTTTTGTCGGTTCGTCTGATATATTTTTCCGTAAGAAGAATGTCAACAGGCTTGTCGAACTTTCCTCTCGGCAAATTCCATTTAATGCAGCAGCTGTAACATATTCCGACCGTTTCGCCCTCAAACCCCGACAAAAAACGGTCATAGTAGCCTTTGCCGTATCCCAGACGGTAGCCGCCCGTATCGAATGACATTCCCGGAACGACACAAAGACCGCTGCTGAAATCCGTCAGCTTTGTGCATACGTCTGTTTTCGGTTCATAAACCCCGAAAGAGCCTTTTTCAAGGTCATCAAGGGAATTTATGAAATAAAAATCCATTTTTCTCGTTCCGTCAATACACCTCGGCACCGCAACACGCTTTCCGTCGGAAAGTGCCTGATTTATAAACTTTATTGTATCGACCTCAATGCTTTTTGAAACATAGCAAAGCACCACCGACGCATTTTTGTACTGATAAAGCCTGCAAAGCCGCTGAAATATCATTTCGTCATATTCTGCTTTTTGATTTGGCGTAAAGCTCATACGCTTTTTTCTGAATATCTCACGAAGATTATTTTTCGTGCTGCGAACATCTTTTATCTGCATTGTATTGCGTCCTTAACATTTTTTGCGGTTTCGGCGTCTTTAAGAATTTCAAGCAGTTTGAGTGCAAATTCGGTTGAAACACCCATTCCCCTTGCCGTTACAATCATACCGTCGTGTGAAACATAGTCATCGGGTATTGCACCGTCAAGGTCTTTTTCAAATCCCGGAAAAGCCGTTGCCTTTTTGCCTTTAAGAAATCCCAGATGTCCGAGAATTGACGGAGCGGCACAAATCGCACCGACAAGAATATTGTTGCTTACGCAGTATTTTACGGTATCAATAACCTTCGTGCATTTTTCAAGGTTGAGTGTTCCGGGCATACCGCCGGGCAATACAGCCGCCTCAATGTTTTTGAAGTCTGTTATATCGTCTGTTGTGATGTCAGCCGTAACAGGAATTTTGTGTGAGCTTGTAATATTCTTTTTGCCTACACCGACTGTAACGACCTCAACACCGCCTCGTCTTAATATATCAACGGGAGTCAAAGCCTCTATTTCCTCAAAACCGTCTGCAAGAAATACATATACCATATCAATTATCTTCCTTTCTTAATAAATCAAGTGCGGCCGTACCGCAAAATCACGCATAACTTCACATACTAATATTAAAACTCAAATTGCCACCAATGTCAAGCGGCGGCGTGCCGCCCTGTCGAATTGCGTTCAAAGCTATTATTACCGTTTAGTCTTTGTCCGCAGCGTTAGTTATTGTCATAATTCCACGCAACAGCCGAATGTTACAATATTCTACCCTCAACGCAGAAAAGTAACGGTTCGCACTAATTATGAATTATGAATTATGAATTATAAATTGATTATTATCTTTTCGACCGATGTTTGCTGATAACAAGTGCCGCTACGCTTACGGCAAGAAGTGTGCCTATGAAAAACAATGCATAAATTGAGCTTAAACTCTTGTTGTTTTCCTGCTTATCCTTTGGCGGTTTTGAGTATTCGTCGGTTTTTGACTGTGTTTCGGAAACGGTGCTGTACTTAGAACTTTCCTGTTCTGATGACTGAGCTTTTGAGCCTTCCGACTTTGACGGCTGTTCATATTGAGTGCCTGTATATTTTGCCGAAATCTCGGTTTGAATATCGGTTTCATCGTATGAAATGTCAAACAGGAAGTATCTGTCGCTTATCTCGTAATTCTGCGGAACGGATACGATTTGTGCCAGATAAATATCTGAAATCAAATTATCAAACACGATTTTTCCGTCAGCCGAGCTTGATTTTTCCGTGCCGTTCACAGAAACAACAACATTTTCAACACCGTTACCGCTTTGGTCTTTGAACACAAATTCGGCACTGCCGTATATAACGGTATCGGCGGTTTTGTGTGCTGAACAGTTGAACGCATAATCAACCGCCCTGTAAATAATCTTTAAATCTGACGGAGCGGCATTTTCCTGCGTTGCGACAGCACCGAGTCTTTTAAGCTCTGAATTAAGATTTGTTATGTCATAAGTAAAAACCGTCGAGCCGTCATCGGCTGTTTTTATGTCTTTAAGCGTATATGAGTCTGCCGAAAGATAATTCTGTTTTATAAGGCTGTCGATTGAGTCGGCGTATGCATAGGTTTTCTTTTCGCTGTTGTATTTTGCCGTATATAATTTAAAGCCCTGAATGGCGTTGTTGTCCTTTGCCGACAGTTCAAGGTAAATTTTGTCGTCCTGTTTCCAGGTTCTTGCAGAATACACCTCAGGTGAGGTATTGTCAATCTTAAACCTATATGAAACGCTGTTGCTCTGTACCCTTTCGCCGATTGAATTAAGCACTGACGCCGAAACAGTATAATTATATTCACCCTCGGCAAGTGACGAAATGAAGTCGGCAAGTCTGTCAATATCGGGATTTTTTAATAACTTCTGATACGGATTTTCTCCGTTTGGAGAATAAGCACTGAAATCTCCGAAATTCACTGTGAATAAAACCTTTCCGTTATTGTCGGAAATTGTTACGGTAAGGTCACAGGCATTACGCAAAAGCTGAAAATTCGGGATAATAACTGTTTTTCCGTTTAACTGATTTTCGGTGAAGTGCTTTATTGTGTCACTGCCTGCCGTAATATTTTCGGCGTTTATTTCACCTGTAAAGATGTTTTTGCCGAGTATATAAGAGCCGTTTCCGTCTGATGATAACGCCACAAGACAGTTTTCTGCACCTGTAATGCTGTCTTTGCCGTCATAAACCGTCGTATCAAAGACCCTGCACTCTGTCCAGTCGCCGCAAAAACCGACAAACGGAAGATTGAGTGCCGTGAGATTTTTGTCTGTCGGTGTAAGGAAGATAAAACCGTCAACAAAAAATCCGTTTTTGAAATATTCATTATATACAAGAACCGCCTCGGGTTTAAGCTGAATTGTCACCGAAACATCAGCCGAATCTCCTGCCTTTACCGTGAGTGATCTTGCACTTTTTCCGTTTACGGTCATTACAATATCCGCATAATCATTGAGTGACGACGGCAAAAGGCTGTTGTATATTTCACCGTCATCATTGAAATAAGGCTTGTCCGTCTGAACGGCACAGCTTAAATTATATTTTATATTCTTGTCGGAATTATTATGAACCGTAAAATCAAATTTATAACTGCCCTTTTCGTCATCTCCGAGTTCGGCTTTCGGCTTGCTGCAATCCTTAACGGTAAGATAGCATTGTGACGAAAGTGCTTTCTGAATATTCATCATACCTGCACCCTGAACACGTGGAGTATAGTACATGCCGCCTGAATATTTTATAACATCAGCCGTACTCATAAGCAGTGCCGAAATATATTTATTCTGTTCGTTCGGAGTCATAATGCTGAGTGACGGATTGTCCTGAATATACTGTCTTATTATTGCCGCCGCACCCGACGCAAAAGACGCCGACATTGATGTTCCGCTGTAAAGTGAATAGGTGTTATTGTTGGACGGTGAATAAATATTCGTTGACGGAGCGAGTATTTCGGGTTTAAGTCTGAGGTCTGCGGTTACTCCGTATGACGAAAAAGCACTGACCCTTCCGCCGTATTTATCCGAAAACAGCTTATAGTCGCTTTTTGGGGTTATTTTGCCGTTTGGATTTTCGCTGAAATAGTTTTTATAAGAACTGTCAACAACGATAGCCGGAATGTACTTTTCGTCCGTACCTCTGAATTTTTCCGAGCCGTCCGAGCCGATAACAACAAGGGCAGCCGCACCGTTTTTGTATGCGGCTTTGCACTTGTTGAAAACAGTACCGTTTTTGCCGTTTACAATAACCGCCTTGCCTTTTACATCAATATTTTTATAGTCTTTTTCTTCGCCGTCAGCATTGAGATATACATATTCCGTCTGATTTTTCAGCGTTTCGGCAAACAGCATTTCATCATTAAGATGACCGCCGTTTTCGCCGATTACCTCAATATCGGAATATCTGACGGTTTTGCCGTCTGCAAGAAAATATTTTGACGCATAATTTGCGGAATTAACTCCGCCGACAGAGATAACACTCTCTGACAACGACGGACAGCCTGTTGTGCCGTAATCGACAAGTGCTGCGTCAAGACTGCCGTTTTGTGCAAGGCTTTTGTTGTATGAGCTGTTTCCTGCGGCGGCGGCAATATATATTCCCGACTGTGAAATCTTCTGATAAATATTCTTAAAAAGCTGTGTGTTTTTAAATTCTCCGTTGGAAGTAAAGCTGCAATTTATGACATCGGCTCCGATTTTCACGCTGTCGTCAAGTGCGGCAATAACACTGTCGTCAGTAAATCTGTCTGTGCTGTCCGAACAGACCTTCATCAGTGCAAGCTGTGCATTATAAGCCGTACCGAGAAAAGCATTTTCGTCATTTTTGCCGTTATTTCCTGCGGCTGTGCCTGCGACATTCGTTCCGTGATTTTTGCCCGTACAGTAGGTGTCGTTGTCACGGTCTGCGTAGTCATAGGCAAAGATGATTTTATCGTTTTTGTATAAATCGGAAACAGTGTAGGATTTTTCGGTATTAAAGCTGACAGCCGTAAAAATGCCGCTGAGCATATCCTGAGTGTATTTTACCTGCAACGGCACTGCCGAAAACGCACTGTGCATACAGTCAAAGGAATCGTCAATTACCGAAATAACTGTTTTTTCGCCCGAATATCCGCTTTTGTAGGCATAAGACAGGTTAAGCATATTTTTTGTATCCGTGTACATATCAACAGTATCAGGTGCTGCCGTGCAATACTGTGACGAGGCAAGTGCAACATCGGCTACATCGTTTATTTTTCTGATTTTGTCCATTGAACCGTAGGGTGCTTTTACCGTAAAGCCGTTCATAACTGCCGTATAGGTATAACAGACCGAAAAATCCGATTCGGGAATGATTTTCTGAATACTTGCCTTTACTACCGCCTGATTTTTCTTGATAGCGTCACAATATGTCTTTGCGTCCTCCGACATAAGCAGCTCGGCGGTGTTTTTATATTTTCCGTTTGACAAAATAACCGTATCAAGAATTGAATTGCCCTTTACGGTAACTATAAACGTAACGGTTTTATCGTTATTAACGGTTGGGTTCGGCGTTTTTGAGCTTTCGGTATGTTTGCTTTCGGTTATAACCGATGTTGCCTTGTCTATTTTATCGCCGTCTTTATTCTTTGAATTGAATTTTGAATTTAATACAGGCAGCACAAACACTGCCGCAATAAGCACCGCAGCAAGAATTGATGAAAAAACACCTTTTTTCATAATCTGCAAAACACCCCTTATAGCGTTTGTTTAATAAGACTTATGTCAATGTCAGAACCAACGGTTCGCACCGATTATGCATTATACATTCTATATTCCGAAATATTATACCACAACCCGCAAGAAAAGTACATAGCACTTTTAAACAGTTTGGAGTGTGGAGTTAATTCGTAATGCGTAATGCGTAATTATTATATGTACAATTAGTTTGATGTGGAGATATAAGGTTGCTGTTTTAAATAACCGTGAACGTAATTCCTGCAAAGAAAATTCAGATATTCAGGTCTTGACTCAAAGCAACATTTTCCTGTATTATTGCACAAATTTCCCGATTTTTTGCACATATATTCCGTTAATTGTATTATAATATCTTTATTTTTAAAAATATTATTGATTTTTACAAAATTTATGCTATAATTATTTTGTAGACAACTCACTGAGAATGTCAAAAAAACAAATATTTTGTATTACCATATTATCAGATTTATATTTACTGCAATACTTTAATACATAATTATTTTTTAATTGTTTCGTTAATAACAGCATAAAAGCATCAGGAATTTGTCCTTTGTAATTTTATCCAATAAGGTTTTTTCAGACAATCCCTTGTCTGATTAAATAAAAAAATTTTTTATTTAGGAGAAATGTATTTATGGGAAACGCAAATGGTGCAAAATTTCTTAAAGTCACAGGTATTCTTATGATTGTCTTTGGTGCAATCGCTGTCATCACTTCAATCGTGGCTCTGCTGGGTATCGGTGCATTAAATGTAATGTCTGATGCAGCCGGTGTAACTTCACTCATTAACAGCACTCAGTACAACTTTGGTATGCTCTATGTAGCAGGTTTTATTTCACTTATAAGTTCTGTTTTAGAGCTTGTTGCAGGTATTATGGGTGTTATCAATGCCGAAAAGCCTGAGAAAGCAAAAACCTGTATGGTATGGGGTATCATTGTTGCTGTTATGTGTGTTGTAGGCTGTATCTTCACAACTATCGGCGGCAACGCTTTCCCGTTCTTCAGCCTCGTAACAGGTCTTGTTGTTCCTGTACTCTACATCATCGGTGCATACAAAAATCAGCAGAATCAGCTCTAATCTGCATACTTTATTTTTCAGACACAAAGTCACTGTTCGGAAAATCTCTGAACAGTGACTTTTTTTGTGTGGAATTGTTGTTACCGACGCTGTTTTAGCTGAATTTAGTATAATTACGCATTACGCATTACGAATTACGCATTACGAATTACGCATTAAAAAACTCTGCCGTAAACATCGTAGTGATGAATACGGCAGAGTGAAATCAGTATTTTATTGTCGGTTTAAATTATTTGCCGAAATATCTTTTGAGAAGTCCTGCGAAACCTGCACCGTGACGAGCCTCGTCCTTAGCCATTTCGTGAACTGTATCGTGGATAGCGTCAAGGTTAAGAGCCTTTGCCTTCTTAGCAAGTTCAAACTTACCTGCACAAGCACCTTCCTCAGCCTCTGCACGCATTTCAAGGTTTTTCTTTGTGCTGTCTGTTACAACTTCGCCGAGAAGTTCAGCAAACTTTGCAGCGTGTTCTGCTTCTTCAAAAGCGTACTTTGTGAATGCTGCTGAGATTTCAGGATAACCTTCTCTGTCAGCAACTCTTGCCATTGCAAGATACATACCTACTTCTGTGCATTCGCCGTTGAAGTTAGCAACAAGACCGTCATAAATTTCCTTGTCAACGCCCTGTGCAACACCTACTTCGTGAACCGTTGCAAAAGAACCTGTTGAGTTTACTTCTTTGAATTTGTCCTTAGGAGCCTTACACTGCGGGCAAAAATCAGGAGCCTCTGTGCCTTCATAAACATATCCGCATACTGAACATACAAACTTTTTCATAGATAAAATCCTCCACTTTTTAAAATTTTATATATCAAATATCACAAGGGATATTGATAAGCGTTTTTACTGCCGCTGCTTTTCGGCACACTCACTGCATATACCGTAAAAGGTTACGCTGTGGCTTTCAACCGAACCGCCGCACTGTTTCTCGACATAATCGTACATATTGCCGTCAGCGGTGTTTTTCTTTGCAGTAATATCAATAATCTTAAAGCAGCCTTTGCATATAAAATGAGAATGTTGTGACATATCTGCGTCAAACCGTTCCTGACCGTCAACCACTCCGACGGATTTGATAAGACCTGTTTTTCTGAACACGGAAATATTGCGGTAAACCGTTCCCAGACTCAAATCGGGAATTTGCGGTTTAAGCTGTTCATAAACCCATTCGGCTGTCGGGTGATTTTTTGTCGATGCAATCGTCTGGTATATTGCTTCACGTTTTGCACTGAAATTTCTTTTGGTCGGCATAATGTCACCTTCTTTAAAACAGTAATCATTCTCATTTCTTTAATAATATACCATATTTTTTTTGATTTGTAAAGTGTTTTTTGCAAGTTTCATTTAAATTTTTATTTAAACAAGAGTTACATAATCCTCCAAAACATACCCCTGACGTCCGTTGTAGTTTACAAGATACCATCTTCCGTCCTGACCGAGTATAGAAATTCTTGTACCCTTTGGTATTCTTGCAATAACCTCTGCCTCCTCTGACGGCTGCTGTCTGAGATTAAGATTTGAAAACTGTGTTGTTACTATGCCATCCTTTATGCCTGTGGGTTCTTCCTCCTGAATACCAAGAAAATCGGCGGTTGATATTGCAAGATTTTCGGCTATCCTGTTTATATTATCCCTTATCCACTGTGCGTCCTCGGGATTGTCGTGATACGCCACCTCAATCAGAATTGACGGTGCCGTTGTTCGTACTACTTCCGCAAGAGATGTTGTTGCAATCGTCTTGACTTTCATCGGTTCGGGATATATTTCCTTGAAGTTATTCGCAAAAATATTTGCGGCTCTTTGGCTTTGTTCGCTGTACGGATAATAATACACCTGTACGCCACGCACTTTTCCTGCGTTTTCGCCTGCGGCGGCGTTGGAATGAATTGCAAGATGAAGATTGTAATTTCCCTCATTCGACATTGCAATCGAGCCTATAACCGTCTGGTTCGGGTCATTCCGTCCGTACTCAATTCCGCTTGCAAGCAAATACGGTATCATTGCGTCAGCAATAAGGTTCATATAATATTCTTCTGTTCCACCGTCAACATAAGGATTATATTCCTGAGTTGACGGACTTAAAAATACACTCGGCATAACCTATCCCCCGTAATCAATTCATAATTCATAATTCATAATTCATAATTATTCATCATTCATTATTTTTTGCGTTGTGATTAGTTCATTTTAATAATAAGCTGTTGCGTGAGATTATGACATAAGTTAATTTTGCGGACAAGAAGCCAATAGTAACAACCACTTTAAACGCGATTTGACAGCGGAGGCACTCCGCCTAATTTTACTTTATTCGTAAAGAAGTCTTTTGTTGACATATTGTTCGGTCTGAGAAAACGGTGAATGTTGTATAAGTCCTCCTCAGTAGTCAGCTCCGTTATTTTTTCCTCGCAGTCAAGCATAGCCTTAAAGCCCATTTCTTTCACGACCTTAACGGTTTCCTCGCTTTTTGCTCCAAACGGAAAAGTAAACGCTGTCGGTTTTTTTCCGAGTTCTTCATACATACGGTCGTTGAATTTCGTCAAATCCTCAGTAAGAATTTTTTTGTAGGTTTCAAAGTCCTCTCCTTTTTTGATTGATGCACCCTTTCTGCCGTTTATGTTTTTATGAAGATTGAATGTATGGTTCTGAATTTCAACAAGTCCCGACTGTACCATTTCTCTGTACTCATTCCAGTCGCACTGAGAATAGGCGGGATTTTTCTTTCCTGTTCCCTGAACAGCGTCAGCCGTATAGCCTATCGGTGAAATCACCGCCTTTGAATTAAATTTTTTCAAAAGAGGATAAGCGTAATAATAATTGTTGTAATAGCCGTCGTCAAAGGTCAGCATAATAGGATTTTCGGGCAAAGACGTTCCCTTTTCAAAATAATCAATCAAATCCTGTATTACTATTGTATTGTAGCCGTTTTCTTTCAGATATTTCAGGTCGCTTTCAAAATAATCGGGGTCAATCATATATTGGTTTTGCAGACTGCTGTCCTTGATAAGTCCGTGATACATTATTACGGCAAGCTTAATCGGCTTAATCTCACGGCTTGCAGGCACAGCACCGCCCGACACCGTACACAAACATACCACAACGGTAAGCACCACAGCCCCAATCGACAACAAAAGCTTATTTATCCTTAGCGAAACAAACATACTGTCACCTCAATATGCTTTAAATGCAAAAATCAGACAAGTAGTTTAAATATTTTATGCAAAACGCTATTGAATATTATGAAAAATTATAGTATAATATAACACATAAATATTTGAATTTTGTTTTGTTTTTCTCTCTTTGTTTGTGAAAACAAGACATTAGTTTAAAGAATACTCTGTTTTCAACCGGTTCAGGTTAAAACAAATTTTATAAAAGGAGAGCGGTGTGTTCAACATTCGCAATAATTTGTTATGCACAGTAAATTTTTTGATTTTTTTCTTGGAACACCGTCATACAACGAAGATAAGGATTATGAGGCATATGCCGCAATTACGGCACCGCTGAATATGTTATTTTTGATGTGCCTGCTTTTGCATACTGCTTATCTGATTATTTTTTCGCTTCAATTCATATACATAATGGTTCTGTTTGACAGTATATGTGTACTTTTGTATGCTACATTTGTTTTACTTCTTAAACGTTTCAAAGGGTCGTGGCTGCCCTGTACCCTTGTAATGATATTTGAGCTGTTTCTTCATCAGATTTGCAGTATTGCTCTGTTCGGCTTAAACCCGGGGTTTCAGTATCTTATGATTCCGCTGGTTTTCGTTACGGCGTTCATACGAAAAGACGGCAAGCTGTTTCAGTTTATCCGAACGTCAATAATTGTTGTTGCATCACTCACATTTATATGTATGCTGATTTTCTTTAACGGTTACATTCCTCACTATATTCTGCCCGACATAGTGACCTGCATACTGCTGATTATAAACTGTTCAATCAGCTTTATTGTTCCGGCAATGTACACAAGTCAGATTTATTATTCCGTTGATACACGCAGAAGCGAGCTTGACGCCAGCGTAACCGAAAAGGTCAACAAAATCGAAACAATGCAAAGCCAGATCATCATCAGCTTTGCTGAGATTATTGAGGCTCGTGACGGCAGTACCGGCAAACACGTCAAACGCACAAGCGAATATGTTTCCGCTCTTATCTCGGAGCTTAAACGCCACGGCGATTACGACGACATTCTTGATGACAGATATATACACGACATAATGATGTCGGCACCTCTGCACGATATAGGTAAAATCACAATTCCCGACTCTATACTTCAAAAACCCGGCAGACTTACGCAAAGCGAATTTGAAATAATCAAAAATCATACCATCAACGGCAAAGAGCTTATCGAAAAGTCGATGTCAGATATTGAGGACGAACAGTTCCTTAAAGTTGCCAAACAGGTTGCACTTTATCACCACGAATGCTGGGACGGCTCGGGTTATCCATACGGCGTTGAGGGCGAACAAATCCCCCTTTGTGCAAGGATTATGACCATTGCGGATTATTTTGACGCACTTGTCGCAAAACGCAGCTACAAAGCCGCCTTGCCGACATCTGTCGTGTTTGACGACATCAAAAACCTGCGTGGTAAAAAATTCGACCCCATTGTTACCGACGCATTTCTGAGAATACGTGACCAGATTGAACTGATAGCAAAATCAAATGCACCATAATTAAGTTAGGAGTGAGGAGTGAGGAGTTAGGAGTTATTATAATCTTTGACTTATTCTATAAGTTAAGTTTATTGATACGGATAACTCTGTACACAAGCCCCTATGTCAGCAAGCTGACATATCAGACTTTATAATGAATAAAGCCCGTGGCTAAAATGTCACGGGCTTTATTTTTGGGTGTATTGTATTAAGATTTTAAGTTATCTTCATCAAAAATTCACTTCAACGCAAACGCTTTCGGTCATAATATAATTATGAATTATGAATTATGAATTATGAATTACATTATGATTTCTTTAATTTTGTTTTCTGCGGCAACTGCGTCGGCTTTTCCACGGCTGTTCTTCATAACAAAGCCGACAAGGGCTTTGATTGCCTTTTCTTTGCCGTTTTTGTAATCCGAAACAGCGTTCGGGTTAGAGTCAACAGCTTTCTTACAAAGGTCAAGAAGTGCGTTTTCGTCAAGTCCCGCCATATCGCTTTCCGAGAGAAGCTCTGTAACTTTTTTGCCTGTGTCAAGCATTTTTTCGAGTGTTGACTTTGCAAGGTTCATTCTGATTTTGCCTGAGTCAATCAGTCTGATAAGCTCGTTAAGGCTTTCTGCCGATACATTGACATTGAACTGTTCCTTTTCGGTTTCGTTGTCAATACGGCTGAAAATCTGTCCGATAATGAAGTTTGCGGCGGTTTTCGGGTTTTTGGTATCCTTGATTGCCTCCTCGTAGTATTCGGCAATTTTTCTGTATTTTGTGAGGAGCTGTGCGTCAGCCTCAGGAAGTCCGAGCTGTTCGACATATCTTTTGAGTTTCTGTGTGGGAAGCTCGGGGAGCTGTGATTTGATTTCCTCAATCTTTTCACGGGGAACATTGATTGTAACAAGGTCAGGGTCACGGAAATAACGGTAGTCGTTTGCGTCCTCTTTGCCACGCATACTTGATGTTGTGTTTGTTGCGTCGTCATAGCGGAGTGTTTCCTGAACTACCTTTTCGCCGCTTTCTATCAAATCAACCTGACGGTTAAATTCGTATTCCATAGCCTTTGCGATAAATGCAATGGAGTTCATATTCTTGATTTCGGTTCTTGTGCCGAGTTTGTCACTGCCAACGGGACGAACCGAAATATTAACGTCACAACGCATTGAACCCTCCTGCATTTTGCAGTCGGAAACGCCGATATATCTCATAATAAGCTGTAATTTTTCGACATATTCTCTTGCCTCGTCGATTGTACGAATGTCAGGCTCGGAAACAATCTCGATAAGCGGAACGCCGCCACGGTTATAGTCAACAAGAGTGTCGCCACGACGGTGTACGAGTTTTCCTGCGTCCTCTTCGATGTGTATTCTTGTAAGGCGGATTTTTCTGCCGTTTGAAAGCTCGATATATCCGTTTTTGCAAAGCGGCATATCAAACTGTGAAATCTGATAGGCTTTCGGGAGGTCGGGATAGCAATAGTTCTTTCTGTCCATTTTTGAAATTTCGGCAATCTCGCAGTTTGTTGCAAGACCTGCCTTTATTGCGTATTCTACAACCTTTTTGTTGAGCTTTGGAAGTGTTCCCGGAAGTCCGATACATACAGGACAGCAGTGTGTGTTCGGTTCGCCGCCGAACTGTGTTGTACAGGAGCAGAATATCTTTGTATTTGTTGCAAGTTCAACGTGTGTTTCAAAACCTGCGACCATCTCATATTTCATATCTGTTTCATTCCTTTCTTGCTTTTGAATATGTCAGCATTAAAGCTTTACGCCGAAATCCGCTGATTTGAATACATCTTTTCCTGCGGCGTTTTCATACTGCCATGCGGCATTGAGTATTGTTGATTCGCAGAATGTATTTCCGATAAGCTGCATACCTATCGGCATACCCTTTGCATTAAATCCGCAAGGAATGGATACAGCCGGAAGTCCTGCAATATTTACAGGAACTGTGCATATATCGGTAAGATATGTTTCAACGGGGTCGCTGACTGCGTGACCGTTTTCAAAAGCCGTCATAGGAACAGTCGGTGCAAGAATTACATCACACGCATTAAACGCATTCTTAAAGGCATTTACTATTGTTCCTCTTAGGTTCTGTGCTTTTTTGTAATAAGCGTCATAGTAGCCCGAGCTTAAAACATAAGTGCCGAGAAGTATTCTTCTCTTTACTTCTTCGCCAAAGCCCTCACTTCTTGTCTTTTTTATCATATCGTTTACATCGTTATATTTGTCAGCCTTAAAGCCGTAGCGTATGCCGTCATAGCGTCCGAGGTTTGATGACGCTTCGGCACAGGCAAGGATATAATAAACAGGCAGTGCATATTTGAGTGCAGGCAAATCGAAATAAACTATTTCGGCACCGAGTGACTTATAAACCTCTGCTGCTTTTTCGATAGCCTGCTTTACATCGTCACGGATACCGTCAAGATATTCACGGGCAATACCGATTTTCATACCCTTGATGTCGTTGCGGAGTGAGTCCGAAACAGCTGCACCCTTTCGTCCCTGTGATGTTGAGTCCTTTTCGTCATACTGAGAGATTGCGTCAAAAACAAGTGCGGTATCGTCAACATTTGTTGTAATAGGTCCTATCTGGTCAAAGCTTGACGCATAGGCAATAAGTCCGTAACGTGAAACTGCACCGTAAGTCGGCTTTAAGCCTACAATACCGCAAAAGCTTGCAGGCTGACGGATTGAGCCGCCCGTATCAGAGCCAAGACCGTAAACGGCGATATTGCCGCCTACTGCCGAGGCAACGCCGCCCGAGCTGCCGCCGGCAACGTGGTTGACGTTATGCGGGTTTTTTGCACCGCCAAAGCAAGAGGTTTCACAAGATGAACCCATCGCAAACTCGTCCATATTTGTCTTGCCGAGAAGAACGGCATTCTGTTTTTTGAGGATTTCCCACACAGTTGCGTCATAAATCGGAACATAATCGTTCAGGATTTTTGAACAGCAGGTTGTGCGTATTCCGTCGGTTGAGATATTGTCTTTAAGCGTCATCGGGATACCTTCAAGCAGTCCGATTTTTTCGCCCGAGGCAATTTTTTTATCGACTTTTTCGGCGGTTTCAAGTGCAATTTCGGGTGTGAGTGTTACATAAGCATTAAGTGCCGAATTGTCCTTTTCGATTGCGTCAATATATTTTTGTGTAAGCTCCTTACAGGAAATTTCCCTGTCTGAAAGCATTTTGTTAAGTTGTCTTATTGTTCCTTTGCTCTCGCTCATTTTCTTCACCTCTGCAAATATTCATTATGCGTGATTTTTAACAAGGAAACAGCCCTCGTCATTATCCTTGGCATTTGCAAGAATTTTTTCTCTGTCAAGCGACGGCTTTACCGTATCCTCACGCAGTACATTTGACAGATTGTTGATGTTATCAAATTCAACGCCCTCGTCTGCGGCATTATTGATTGTATCTGCAAAAGAAATGATTTCCGACATATCCTCTGTCAGCTTGTCGATTTCATCATCGGCAACAAAGAGCTTTGAAAGCACTGCTATTTTCATTATTTCTTCTCGTGTTACCATTTTACTTATCCCCCTTTTATAATTGCTACACAACAGCTTATCCAAACGCATAAACTAACCGTCCAAAATTACGAATTGTTTATTGGGCGGAAACCGACTGACCCATAACATCAACTCTGAACGCAATTATGAATTATGCATTATGAATTATGAATTATTATCTTATTTTGATGTGAACTTCACGCAGCTGCTGTTCGGTTACCTCTGTCGGCGAGCCGAGGAGTAAATCCTGTGCGTTGCTGTTCATCGGGAATGCGATAACCTCACGGATATTTTCTTCTTCCGCAAGGAGCATTAACATTCTGTCAACGCCCGGTGCCATACCTGCGTGAGGCGGAGCTCCGTATTTGAAAGCATTGTAGAGTGACTTGAATTTATCTTTGAGGACATCTTCGGAATATCCTGCAATTTCAAATGCCTTAACCATAATATCAAGGTCGTGGTTACGGACAGCACCTGATGAAAGCTCAACACCGTTGCAAACTATATCATACTGATAAGCAAGAACCTCTGTCGGGTCTTTTTCGAGGAGTGCCTGCATACCGCCCTGCGGCATTGAGAACGGGTTGTGTGTAAATATTACCTTACCGGTTTCCTCGTCAAGCTCGAACATCGGGAAATCGGTAATAAAGCACATTTCAAAACGGCTTTCGTCAATAAGGCTAAGACGCTTTGCAACCTCTGTTCTTATCTGTCCTGCAAGCTTAGGAGCGTTGTCCTTTGTGTCGGCGATAAAGTAGATTACGTCGCCGGCTTTTGAATTATTTATTTCAATGAGTTTTTCCCTGTCGCCTTCTTTGAGGAACTTATCAATAGGACCGTCAAAGGTCATATCGTCACGAACCTTGACATATCCCAGTCCCTTCATACCGATTGAAAGTGCAAATTCTTCCATATTCTTGAACCACTTTTTCGACTGAGCGGCGGCATTCGGTACGTTTATGCTTCTTACTGTTTTCTTTCTGAACGGTGCAAAATCCGTTTCAACGAACATATCGCTTATGTCCTTTATGAGCAAAGGATTGCGTAAATCAGGCTTATCCGTTCCGTAGGTGAGCATAGCCTCAGCATAAGGTATTCTTCTGAACGGCGGCTTTGAAACCTCTTTCTTTGAGAACTTTGTGAATACGTCATAGAGAACTTCCTCTGCAACGGCAAAAACATCGTCCTGTTCTGCAAAAGCCATTTCAAAGTCAAGCTGATAAAATTCGCCCGGTGAACGGTCGGCTCTTGCGTCCTCATCACGGAAACAGGGTGCTATCTGAAAATACTTGTCAAATCCCGAAACCATAAGGAGCTGTTTGAAAATCTGCGGAGCCTGCGGCAGTGCATAGAACATTCCCTTGTGCTTTCTGCTCGGAATAAGGTAATCTCTTGCACCCTCAGGTGATGACGCTGAGAGAATAGGCGTCTGAATTTCGAGGAATCCCATTTCGGTCATTTTCTTGCGTAAGAATGAGATAACCTCGGCACGAAGAACGATATTGTTGTGAACCTTTTTATTTCTGAGGTCAAGAAAACGGTATTTAAGTCTTACATCTTCCTTGGTTTCGGTTGATGTCTGAACCTCAAACGGCAGATTTGAAAGTGATTTGCCGAGAACGGTAAGATTATCCGAATGAATTTCAACCGTACCTGTTGCAATCTTCGGATTTATTGTATCCTCATCACGCTTTGTTACCTTACCGCTTACTGTTACGGTACATTCCTTGTTTACGTTTTCGAGGAGCTTTTCATCGTGTACAACAACCTGTACAACACCGTAATGGTCACGAATATCAAGGAACATAACGCCGCCGTGGTCACGGATATTTTCAACCCAGCCGGCAACCCTGACATCCTTGCCTATGTCTGATTCTCTGAGGTCTCCGCAGTAATGTGTGCGGTATGTGTTTTCTCTTATCATTTTCTCTTATCCTTTCACAACCGTTTTATATATTATTGTGCCATATTACTCTTAAAAATAACGGCAGAATGTAAACTTTCAGCCCCAAAAACGGTTTTAATTATATATCAGCATAAAAAATGCGGCTTTAACTGTATTATTATACCATTAAAGCCGCAATGTTTCAATATTAAATTTGAGTTTAACGCTTTTCTTTTAAAAGAAAAATATACCGTACAGCTCTGTAAATTTAATGCAAAATTATTCCTTTTCAAAAATTTTCAGAAGCTTTGCAAAGGATTCGTCAGCCATTTCGTCAGTTGAATTATAGTAAAGCAAAAGGCTTTCTTCATCATCGGGGTCACGGAGATTTTCGGGAATGACAAAATTCTGTGAGCTGATGTATTCGTCCCAGTGTTCCAGCTTCCATGTATCACGGTCTGACGCTCTGTCAATCATA
>JBJEOP010000070.1:0-11512 GCA_051880775.1 Acutalibacteraceae bacterium | reverse complement strand
TCCAGGTATGTGTTGCAGTTGTGTTGTAGCCTTTGAGTGATGTCCAGGTGCTTGCGGTTGAATGTTTAGCAGAGAAAGCATACTTATAAGGTGCTGTGCCGCCTGCTGCAACTGCTTTAAGGGTTACTGAGTCGCCCTTATTGATTGTTGTTTTGCTGATTGTCGAGTTGTTTGTAAGAGGTGTAACAGGTGTTTCATTTGCCTTGTAAACATAAGTTACAGTGATTGCTGTTTCGGTAAAGCTGCCTGTTGCGTTTGACGGAGTTGTTTTGAGTGTATAGCCGTCAAATGTCTTTGCTGATGTTGTGTATGATGTGCCGAAATCTCCTGTCAGCTTGTCTGTACCGAGAACATTTCCGCTTTCATCAACATATTTTACATTTACTGTACCCTTTGTTGCAGGCTCGATTGTTTTTACATAGCCGCTTGAATTGTAGTAGCCGTTCTGTACATATTCAAGGTCTAATGTTTTATGGTTATTGCCGTCGTTAAATACAATCATAAGATCCGGGTTTGTGCTTTCAATCTGATAGCCGTAAACGCCGTCGCCAAGGTCTGTCATTGGAGTACCCGGCCAGGACTTGCCGAAGTCCTTATCATTGGCGAAGAAATAAACATTGATGGTTGAAGCCCAGTCTGCCGGTTTTTCAAAATAAATACCCCTGATTGCGGTAATTTGTTTTGCAGTAACCGTTACTGTTGCTGTTGCCTTATAGCCGTTTATGGTCTCTGCTGTGATTGTTGCAGTACCTTCCAATACCGCCTTTACATTACCTAAGCCGTCAACCGTTGCAATTGATGTATCGCTTGATGTCCAGGTAACCTTCTTGTTGGTTGCATTTGCCGGAGCAACCGTTGCCGTCAGCTTTTCAGAGGCGCCCTCGATAAGTGAAAGAGATTTCTTGTCGAGTGTAATGCCTGTCGGTCTTATTATGTCAGGATTATCAACAACTGTAACTTTAACTGTTGCGGTAAGTCCGTTTGAAGTTTTTGCTGTAATTGTTGCAGTACCCTTTGAAACGCCTGTGATGTTGCCACCTGCTACTGTTGCAACAGATGCGTTGCTTGTTGTCCAGCTTACAGTTTTGTTTGTAGCGTTATCAGGAGCAACGGTAGCCTTTACCTTTTCAGTTGTTGCTTCTTTAACTGTTACTGATGTTTTGTCGAGAGTTATAGATGTAGGCTGAACGATTTCGATGTCTACACCTGTGATAGGCTGGTTTGCACCGCCGTCTGTAAGATATACGCCGTTAGGAATAACTCTGCCGGGAGCAGGAGTTTTAGCTGTATCAAGAACATAAACCTTCATATTGCCCTTGCCTGAAACAGTTGCGTTAAGTGTGCCGTCGGTTACATTCTTAACATCGCCTGTGATAGCGTCAACATATTTACCGTTAGGAATACCTGTGAATGTTGAGTCGCCTGAAATTGTTACACATACAAAGCTGTCTGTTTTGTCGTCTGTATAGCGTCTTTTGAATGAAAGATTGCCCGAGCAGCCTTCTGTTGAATACTGTCCTTTACGGAGAGCAGGAATAGCCTGACGAACTCTGTTAAGTCTTTGAATATGCTGTGAAAGCGGGTGCATAAGTGTATCGGCAACTGTACCGCTGAGATTACCGTATACACCAAAGTCAGATGCTATTACTGTACCTTCGATGTTGTCGCCGTAATATGCACGACCTGTTTCTTCAAGAGGTGCATTAGGACCTACGTCAATAGGCTTACCTTTTTTGAACTCTGTTTCAGTACCGTAGTAGATACAAGGAATACCACGGAATGTAAACATAAGTGCAAGGTTTTCTGCCCATGTACTCTGATCCTGGTCAAATCTCTTGTTTTCAGGAGCACCGTCAGGAGCATAGTCGTGTGAGTCAACATAGGTAACGTTCCATGTTGCGTCATTGTAGTACATATCGCCTCTCTTTGCAACCTGGAAAGCACTTTCTGCCGTCTTGAATGACCAGTGCATCGGGAAGTCGATAACATTCAGTCCTGAGAACTGGCTGTAATCAGGTGTGTGATAGTTGTTTCCGTCCAGCAAAGCGTTCTGGCTGGTTGGCTGTTCAGAAACATTATCTGCATTATCCAGTGTATTCTGTATTGCGGAGTTATAGTTTACTTCCCAGTCGGTATCGCTCCATTCATAGTCCTTGCTGTCTTTCCATGTATAGAACGGAGTTGACATTGAAGGTGACTGTCTGTACCAGACGTTGCCGTTATCTCTTGTGCAGACTTCACCAAACATATAGAAGTCTTTGCCGTTTCTTTTGCCTGCTTCTATAAATGCATCGTTGAATACCTTGTTGAATGTAAGACGGCTGATGTGTCTTACTGTATCTACACGGAAACCGTCAACGCCCATATCAATATATTTTGAATATGTATCTACAAGATAGTTATAAACAAGCGGGTTTTCTGTGTTGAGGTCAACGCAGTCGCCTGCTATCTGTGCAATCTGACAGGTGTAGTCGTCCCAGTTAAAGTTGCCGTAATGATGATAGAGATTATTTACATCGTGGTTTTCACCGTCAGTGTTCTTCATAAGTGCAAGACGTGCCTGATACTGGAATCCAGGTGCTAATTCATTGTAATTAGAAGGAAGTCCTGATTCCGGTAATACCTGGAGGCAATCAGGTGAACTTAAATCGCCCTCCTTAGTAAACATAGGTATAAGATTTTTCTCACCGAAGTTTCCTGTGTGGTTAAAAACAACGTCCTGAATAATCTTCATACCCTTTGCGTGACAAGCGTCGATAAGGTCCTGATATGTACAGTCATCTGACTCATATCTCGGGTCAACCTTGCTCATATCAAAAGCATGATAGCCGTGATAGTCGTATCCGCTGCAGTTTTCTACAACAGGTGTAATCCAGATTGCAGTAAAACCGAGAGCCTTGATGTAGTCGAGCTTCTCGATAACGCCCTTAAAGTCGCCTCTCCACGCAGGGTCATTGAGGTTGTACTGTGTACCGTCCCAGCACTGTACATCGTTTGACTCATCGCCGTTATAAAATCTCGTTACCATCATAAAGTAAATTGATTCGTCACGGAAGTCTGTTCTTGAATTTGCGAAAATAACGCCACGGTCGCTGTCTGAAAGTATAGACGAACTTGGAGTATCCGTCGTTGCCGCACTCGCCGAAACAAGTGTTGCGTCAATACAGCCTGCTGTCATCAGGGCTGCGAGTGAAAGTGACGCCATACGTTTTAAATTGCGTTTGCGTTTTGACTTAGATTTGTTAGCCATTGGAAACATCAATCCTTTCAAAAAATAATAAAGAGTGAACATTAAACTGCCGGCTGAACCACACACCTTCGTTGTGCCGAATTCGTTAAAAGTGACCTGTTTTTCCTATATCATTTTTAACATTTAACAGTTTTCATCATTAGAATTCTATACTATTTATCACGGATTGTAAAGCGGCGTTTTTATTCATATATTTTTAACATTTTAAAATTATGAAATAATTATCATACAAATCTTACAAATTTTTACTGTAAATTATATGCATTTCAAAGTAATCTATAAATCACATTATACATTATCAACAATTCAATTTTCTGTTTTAGTGCAATACTACATTTCTTAAAAATTTTCAAGATTGTTGATTTTTACATAATATTTTCCAACAGCAGCTAAAATATTTATGTATTATTTTGATTGTTTAATTTAAATTCAAATTGAATTTTGAATAAATTTTAAATTCGTTTAAAGATAATTCAAAATCAATAATTTCTTATGAGAGATATAACTTTTCCGAGTATTTGAAGGCTGTCAACAATGATTGGTTCAAAGTCTGAATTGTGCGGCTGCAAGCGAAAATGTCCGCTTTCCTTATAAAAGCTTTTGACTGTTGCCTCATCTCCGATAAGGGCAGCGACAATATCGCCGTTTTCGGCGGCGGCGGTTTTTTCGCATATAACAATATCCCCGTCAAGAATACCTATGTCCCTCATACTCTCGCCCACGATATGCAGTCCGAAAAGCTCACGTCCCGCACATTTTTCCTTTGGAACAGGAACATAGCACTGAATTTCCTCATAGGCAAAAATCGGCACACCTGCGGCGATATTTCCGAGTACGGGTACAAGCTCCGCCGCCTCAGACCCCGACAGCTTTATTGAGCGGTGACCGTGTTCACGGCTGATATATCCGAGCTTTTCGAGCGTTTTGAGGTGAGAATAAACGGTTGAGGTTGATTTGAGTCCCGTTGCAAAGCATATTTCCCTTATTGTCGGCGGCACTCCGTCTGCGGTTGTTTCTTTGAGATAATCAAGTATTTTCTGTTGGCTTGACGACAGTTTTTTCACAAAAATCACTCCGAAAATTATTTTTACCCATAGCCTTATCTGTTTTTTTACATTATACCACAGCACGCATTAAGATACAAATCAATTCATAATTCATAATTCATAATTCATAATTCATAATTCATAATTATCATAACCGCCGCTTTATCCTCTGAATTCAGTTTTTGATGAAGATAAGTAATGCGTTAATGCAAATTCCTTGTAAAATTCCTTTAAAATACGACATATATATTATCATTAAATATTTATGGAGGGTTTATATGTGAAAGGTATCGTCGAGGAGAGAGCGTCTATGCTTGGTGAATATATCATCAAAAGTCAGGCAACAGTGAGAAAAACCGCAAAGGTTTTCGGCATAAGCAAAAGCACCGTACACAAAGATGTTTCCGAAAGATTAAAATATATAAATCCAAAGCTTTACCGTGAGGTCAAAACGGTTCTCGAAACAAACAAGGCACAGCGTCACATTCGTGGCGGACTTGCAACAAAACGCAAATATCTTCTTCTTCGAAATCAGAAGGATAAATAATCCTGCACAATAACTTAATGTCGCAAAAAACTAACCTTCACGCAACAAACTTACGGTCACAATAATTCCTCATTCATCATTAAAAAAACCGAGTTGTCAACTAACACATAGCTGACAACCCGATTTTTTGTGGAATAATATTTATTTTACGCCTTTGAGCAAAGGCATACACTGCGACGGAACACCGTCCTGTTTCTGACGTTTTGTAACTTCCTCATAGATTGTATAAAGCGTCTGCACTCCGTTTTCAAGAATATAATAGTGTCTTATATACGGCACAAGCAGTACAATAAGAAGTAAAAGAAGAAGAAGCATAGGAACGCTTGCATAGAAAAACGATACTATTATCAGCGACATTGTGAGCAACGCAAAAAGAATCGTAACCAAAAGATGAATAAGTCTTTCGTGCTGCCAGAACTCAATCTCAACAAGAAGCTCTTTTTTGAATGCGTCGGTATTTCCGACAGGTTCGCCGCTTTCAAGCAGCTTTTGAAGCTCGGAGATATAGTTTTTAAGTTTTTTTCCCATAATTATTCACTCAGCTTTTTAATTTTTCTTTCCATAATGTAGTCATTACACACAAAGCCGCCGCCAATATCCAAATCAACCGCTTTTACCTTATGAAAACCGAGGTGTTCATATACATTTATTGCAAAGCTGTTTTTTCTGCGGACATTAAGCCGTATTTTCTTAATGTAGCTGAAATTGTATTCAGGTGAAGAAAAGAACTTATCAATATATTCTATTGTCCGCTTTGCAAGTCCCTGCCGTCTGTACTCAGCCTTAATATACAGCCTTGAAAGATATACGCAGTCACTCTGTACAAGTAAACAAAGATAACCCGCAAGCACATTGTCAGCCATAAGCATATAGTAAACATAGCCCTCTGACATCTGCTTATAAACAGCGTCCTTTGACTGATATTTGTCGAGCATATACTCAATCTGCTCGTATGACATAATATCCTTGTAGTAATTATGCCATACTTTTCTTGCAGCATCCTCAATTTCTACGATTTGTTTTTCTGTTGCAACAGGCATAACGTCAAATCGCATAAAATTTTCCCTCCAAAATTCCTTACTGTCCCTTGACAGCTAAAACTAAGTTAATTATCGTTTTTTTCTATTTTTCTCTTTGTAATTCTCGTATCAACAAGGACATCTCTTGATTCAGTAAGATTCAGAGGTGCCTTGTTGTTGTACTGATAAGGCTCGGTCATACCGTTTGTTTTGTAGCTGTTGTAAATACAGAACACAACAATGCCCGTTACAACTATGCTTATACCTGCCGCAATTCCGATAACCTTGCCCATATTCGGCTTGTCTTTTTCGGAGCTTTTGCTCACAGCTACTATTGCGGCACCATCATCATTTACTGCTGCGTTTTCGATGGTGACTGTCGGTTCATCAAAATCCTCTGTCGCCGCACACACAGCTGTTGAAAAAATCATAACCGAAAACACGGCAAAGACAACAAGCAATGCTCTGCTCAGAAGTTTTTTATTTTTCATAGTATGAAATACCCCCCAAGCATAGACAGCAGGAATAATACAACAAGAAGTATTCCGCCGAATATGGCAAGCTTTTTGCCGCTGCACGGAAGTTCTCCGTAGGTTTTTCCTGTTTGTCCGTTCATAGCGTAAAGATAATTTTTGTCCTTATACTTATAGGTCATCATCCACACCGGCATCATAACATAATCCCACGACTCTTTAATTGTTCTGAGATTTATGTTGTCGATACTTACGGAATCATAGCCATTTATTGTTTCGCCGTAAATTTTCTTTGCATATTCACGCAGCTCGTTGTCGACCTCAGTCTGAACGTCTTTTCGCTCGGTGTCACGCTTTTCTGCCTGAAATCCCGACAGATACGACATTGTAAACGGCTTGAACTCCTTGTCGTCATACGGGTTTACATATTTGAGTGCCTGTCTGTTTTCGCCTTTGAGTGCCGAACAGGGAAAATCCTTGAAGTCGATTTTTCCTGCACGGTCAACATGGAATATTTTTGTTTCGGTGTACTCATAGTCACCCTGACGCCATTTGCGTATTTTCTTTGCTGTTGCACGGATACCGCCGTCTTTCAGCGAATCGACGAGCCAGTAAGGATAATACACGCCCTTCATCATATCAAGCTGTGCGTCCGAGATAAAGTCCTTCGGAAGAAAATGCTTCTTCCTGCACCTATCAAGGAATTTCTGCTTGGCGTCTTTTTCCGAAATCTTGAACGGAATAACCCTGTCAGGCTTAAAGTCTCCCGCAAGCCTGTTGGAGAGTACAACAGGACTGTGGCAGTAAACACAGAATGTTGCGGCGGTGGTTTTGTCGGTAAGAATTTCTGCACCGCAGCTCGGGCATGAATACATTACCGCATTCTGCGAAAATTCATCGTCGCCGCTGTTTTCAGGCTGTTCGGGTTCGGGCTGAGCCTCGTTTTCAAGCTGTTCGTCAAGATTTCCGAACTTTGCCTGTAATTCCTCTTCGGTAAATTCGCTCTGACAGTATTCGCACGAAAAGTTCTGCTTTTGCGGATCGTATTTCAAAGGTCCTCCGCAGTTTATACATTTATAAGCTACTGTAGACATTTATACAGTATCCCCCTTTGTTTTTAGCTCTGTTCACTGAAAGTCCTTATCGTTAATAGGATCACCGCAGTTAGGACAGAACTTCGGAACAGGCTGACTCATATCGGGTTCATATCCGCACTTGTCGCATACTATTTTCTTTGGCTTCGGGTCAGGGCGTTTTGTGCCACATTCTGCACAGAACCTGCCTGTGTTGCTTGCACCGCACTGCGGACAGCTCCATGAACCGTTATCCTGCGGTACAGGCTTAGGAGAACCACATTCAGCACAGAATTTACCTGTGTTTCCGCTATGACCGCACGAACAAGCCCAGCCTGCTGCTGCTCCGGCTACTGCTGTTTGCTGTGGCTGAGTCTGCTGTGACTGACCGCCGGGAGTGTCAAACGGTGAGCGTTTCTGCTGTGGCTGTTGCTGATATTGCTGTGGCTGTTGCTGATATTGCTGTGGCTGCTGCTGGTACTGCGGCTGCTGCTGATACTGTTGCGGCTGCTGCTGGTACTGCGGCTGCTGCTGATATTGCTGAGCCTGCTGCATCTGCATTTGCTGCATATTTGATGCTGAGGCAGCCTGCATAAATCCGCCTGATGCGTTCATACCCATACCAATGCCCATAAAGCCTGCCATAGCACCGTTTGCATTTGAACCTGCTGCTTCAAGACCTCTTGCGATAGATGTCTGAACCATAGCCTCACGCAGATTTGCATCCTTGTAGATAGCGGCTTTGTTTCTCTCTTTGAGGATTTCCTTTGTATCATCGTCGTAGTCAATGTTGGCAATACCGACTTCCTTGATGTACATACCACGGTTTTTACGCCATTTTTCATCAAGGACTTTGCTCATATGCTCGGCAAGTTCAAGGTTTCTTGCACCAAGCTGAGAAATTCTTATGCCCTCGATTGACATTTCTGTAATAGCCTGCTGTAAAGCACCGAGGAATTCTGAAATATATCTGTTTTCGTTAAGAACGGCAATATCAACAGGTTGATTTCTTGTAACAGCCTCGGTAGGAATAACCTGCTTGTAGAATTCAAGCGGGTTGTCGAGTCCTATTGAAAATGTACCGAAAGCACGAACCTTTACATCTATATCGTAGTTAGGGTCATAATAGCTTAACGGTGATTTTGTACCGAATTTAATACCTGGCATTTCTTTGAGGTTTATATAGAAAACTCTCTGTTCTGACGGTGTAATTCCGCCGAATTTAATACGGTTGAATGTTTCCTTTAAAGACGCACCGAACTGTCCGTTGAACATTGACGGCATTGACGAATTCTGAACCTTAAAGTAACCCGGCTCGGCAGTATAGTCAACTACTGCACCGCCGTCAACGAGAATCATCATCTGATTATCGTAAACGTGGATAATAGAACCGTTTGAAACGCTGTTTGCCGTTCCCTTGGTGTTGGAATTTCTCCTGCTACCCTGATCCTTTAATACACCCGGTGCAAAAACCGTAGTGGAACCCATATCCGACGGTTCAATGACTTCAAGCCACGAATCAGCAAGTCCTCCGCCTACTGCTCCCATAACTGCTTTAATAATACCCATTTGTTACATCTCCGTTTCAAAAATATTTTTTTGTTGTCTTATCAGTTTCCCTGATGTCTGTAAAATTCCAGCTTAAAACATTTATTTCTTTAACGCCGCTGCCGCAGTATTCGCAGAATTTCGCACCGAGATTTTTTACCGGTGCACCGCAGTGCGGACAAGAAAGACTGATTGACGAATAATTTCCGCTTTCTTTTATCTTGTCTGGATCCTGAATGTATGTATAATCGCTTTCAAACACGGTCTGGCGTTTGAGGTCACGCCTTCCGCCGACAACGTTGTCGTTTTCGTCGAGATAATAGTTAAGAAAAGCTACTGACGACTGAAAGGTGACAATGCACATACCGTCTTTTCTTTTGTAGTCGGAAATTTCCGTTCTGTGAATGACAATATCGTCATAAAAAACTCTTTTTCCCGTTGAAACAAGGTCGTTGATGATTGACTGAGCCTTTTCGGAAATTGAGTCTGATATTTGTTCTGCTTTGAGTTCGTGCGTATTGCCGCTTTCGAGTGAATTGAGGTATGCCTTTACTAAAACTTCCGAACGGCTTTTCGCCTGATCGTAGTTAAATTCAGGAAAATCCCGTGTTATTGACGGCAAAAGAAGATTAGTCATAGCATGAAGTGAGCGTGGAGTATCTGCAAGCTCCTGTTCCTGCTGTTTGTAGCCTTCAAGGAAATTATCCGTACCGAAAGCCGTTCTCGAAACATCACGGATTTTTGCTTTTATTTTATTCACAGCAACCATAATCACAACTGCCAGTACAACAACAATTCCCAGAAAAATATATATACCGTAATCCACACCAAACACACCTTAAAAAACAATTCAGCGGCAAGCTATCGTTCCCAATCGGCAAGCTGCCGCTCCCGATTTGCGTTGAAAGTTATTGTTACCGTTTAGTCCTTGTCCGCAGGATTAGTACAGTTTACCATTCCACACACCAACTTAATGTCACAATGAACTAACTTTAATGCAAAAAGCTGTCGGTCACAACAACTCCTAACTCCTAACTTCTAATCGCCTTTTTAATGAAATAAGACTAATAATAATTATTAGTCTTACTGTTTATTGCTATTATATTATATATTTCGAGATTTTTCAATATAATTTGTATATAAATTTGCATTTTTATAACTAAAATTACATACAATAATATTTTTTGCCGTTATACCGTTGACAGCAACAGCATAAATGTCTTATTCAATTAACTTTTTGTGTTACGATAAATCCGCTGAAATTATCTCCCGATATTTCGTAGGAACAGTTTTTCAGCACGGGGATTTTTGTTGTACCGTCACTTGCAGGCACATAATGCACATGCCACACTTCTCCGTTGTCGCCGTTTATTTCGAGCGGATTATCAATGGAATGCATATGAACGATGTCGATATATTCTTCAAGCGTTATCATATTTTTCATAATATACGATGCGTGTGCCTCGCCTACATATCGGAAATGCCACGGCTCGTATGCATAGCCCGTAATTTGCTCCTTGCCTTCAAGATAGCGGAGAATAAAGCCGTATTTATATGAATTTTGGTTTATCCAGCTGTATATGCCCTTGCCGTCATACTTAATGCCGCCGACGCCGTTTTCTATGCTGAGGTTAAGGTCAAAGGCATATCCGCTCTGGTGTTCGCTGAATCCCGGCGGTGCAACCCACTGTTCCGCCTCACGGTCGCCTCTTTGGTCAACTTCTTCATTGTAGAGCTCAACCTGCAAAGAATAGCTCCTGTAAGCACAGGCAACCATAACATCTGTATATCCGTAAATACCCGCAAAATCGTCGAACATATTGTTCATATTCTGTATTATTCCCGAATCAACATATACTCTGTTGTCGGTAATGCCGTAGGTTGACGATTTATTCTCAATAAGCGATACGGTATTTTCGCCGTCGTGGTGTGAGGCATAATCCTTATTTACAAGAACAAGAGAACCGTTGTATATTTCGTTGTGGTCTTTTGAAATGTATTGAATTTCCCGCTGAACCGAAACCTCAGACTGCAAGGAGCTTGCACTCTTTGAGTTTTCAGTATTTGAACTTTCGGTTTTTGAACTCTCGTTTTTTGAGCTCTCGGTTTTTGATACAGGATTATCGCCTGATATTTCGGAACTCCCGTGTGATGACTCAGGAGCAAATACGGAGCTTTCGGGATGCTGTGACGGTGATGAATTATCGGCGGTTACGTCTTTGTTTTTGAATGACGACGCAAAATAAACGACGGTAAACGCCACGCAGGATATAACAAGTATCACTGCCATAATAATCATCTGTTCGTGAAAAGTAACAGGCTTATCGAAATCTATTTTAAATCTGTATGTTTTCGCTTTGCGTTTCATAAAAATTCCTTTCTTTAAAATAACATATACCAAAAAGAAAATTCTGACATTATAAAATACATATACATATATATTAACCTTTACAGGCACACAAAATCAAGTCAAATTTACATATTATAAAAAATTTTATTATCTGTCAAAAATCTATATAATTCGGCAAATTTGTTTATATACTTCCTTTATTATAT
>JBJEOP010000069.1:0-2332 GCA_051880775.1 Acutalibacteraceae bacterium | reverse complement strand
CTCATCACTTCTTATTCTTCCCCGGCAATATCAACCCAAAGGACTTTGAAGATGCCCTAATGGTAGAGCCAAACGAGTATGCCCTAATCAAATTCGGTGAGCGTGGCACTTGTCTTTACCGTTGCGGAAACGAAAGGTATCTGCTTCTTGTTCAGGTACCTGAATACAAAGCCGAAATTTTCGGCAGTGCAGGCGGCAGATAAACTATAAAGTTTAAAAAAGAAAAGGCCAAGTGTTTCAAATCAAATCACTTGGCTTTTAAATTAAATAATCTTTATGTCTTTTATTTCTATAGCCTCCCTTTTGACATTGCTTCTGTAAACCAAAAACTTTACTTCTCTTAATATCTGCCATTCGCTTTCCGCTCCGCCAAGGTCCTGCAATGGGATTGAATAATCTTCCCATTCGCTGTTTGTTTGTATATTATAGGAAACATCACGATTTTTAAGTTTAAGTTCAACCGTGAGTTCAAAGCTGCTGTTTACGGACTTTAAAGAAAAGCACAGATGTTTGTTTTGCAAAAATTGATTATGTATATTTAGTTCTCCTGTAAAAAAAACAAGAGAGCATATTTCAGCTTTGGTTTTTGTAAAATCGTATGAAGTTATAACTTTGTTTTTAGCTTTATCGTAAGTGACCTTACAGCCGTTGCAATTTACTTCTCCTATGCAATAACCTCTATGTTCGGATAAATTTATGAAAATATTGGGTGAAATTGAATTTAACTGATTTATAAAATGATCACGCTGTTTTTCCCAACGGTTATCACTTATTTTTGTACCAAATATTTTGCATATTTCATTTTTGAAGTTTGTTAATTCGCCTTTTAAAGCGTCTATATCATCGTCAAGTTTAATTCCTTTTTTATTGGGATTTATTGCACCTTTAATTTGTTTAAATTCAAAACCCGGCAGTAGAAACATAAAATAGTCTTTTCGTTTTACCCATGCAACTCCCATTTCATTAAGGCAAGCGGGACTGTTGTAAAAGTTTTCTGATAGCATGAATACAGGAGTGACATTGTCAGAATCTAAAAGGCTAAGAATATGTTCGTATATATCTTCTTTTATCGGCACATCGGTGTCAGTGCGTGAACTGCAAAAAATATTCTCTTCTTTTAAACCGATAACATAAAGCAAATCAACAAAAGCTGAAACAATCTCCTTGTCTTTTTCGGAATGGCTGATAAAAAGTTTATTACTGTTTCCCATAATTATTTACTCCCAAATCTAAATATTGTTTCCAAAATAAGGAAATCCATATTATAATTATACTTTATTTAATTTAATTTACAATAGCTAATCTAATAATTTCTAGTAACCGAGGTGATTCAATGAGTGCTACCATAGGTGCGGCACTAAAGAAAATAGCAGTTTCTCTGCTTACAGATAAAAAGGTAATAAAAACAATAGGCGGTATAGTAATCGGCATAATCATAATTGTGGTTATGCCGATTGTTGCTGTTGTATCAGTTTTCAACGGCAGTATGGATATTGACACTGACAAGTTGGGTAAGTCCATACAAGAAAATATCTCAGCAGAGCAGATGGAAAATCTACAGCTTATCAACGACACAATGACAGAGGTTGAAAATCAACTCAAAAGCAAAAAACTGTCCGACTGTAACACGCAGGCAGAGGTTATCTATCTGTTTTCTTTGTTTGACAAATCCAAGGAGAATGATTTTGTAAAAAACTTTGTATCCTGTTTCAAGAAGAATCAGTCTGATGAGGATTTGATAAAAGCCGTCAATCAGAAATTCGGAACGGAGATTAATTATGACGAGTTCCAAAAGATGATGCAGTCAATCAAGGGTGTGGAAATCAGCACCTCAGGCTTTACGGACAAGACCACGAAAAACAATCTCGACCTTGTCAAGTGGTGCGAGAACGCATACAAAAACGGCTGGGGTTATGTTTACGGCGGTTACGGTCAGGTCTGCACAAAGCAATATCTCGACCAACAGGCAAGTCTGTTTCCCGGCAACAACGAGGCAGGCGGTGAAATGCGACAGGTCGGCGAAAAGTGGCTCGGCAAGAGAGTCTGCGACTGCATAGGCTTGATAAAATCCTATGCTTGGTACAGTGCTGACAGCGGAGAAATTATCGCAGGCTCAAACGGTTTTACCGACTGCGGTGCAAATTCCATTTGGAGCAGCGTTACCGAAAGCGGACCGATTTCAAATATGCCCGACACACCCGGACTTGCGGTCTGGATGGACGGTCACATCGGTGTGTATATTGGCAACGGTGAAGTTATCGAAGCACAAGGCACAGCCTACGGAGTTGTCAAAACAGAGCTGAAAGGACGAGGTTGGACAAAGTGGCTGAAG
>JBJEOP010000068.1:0-2349 GCA_051880775.1 Acutalibacteraceae bacterium | reverse complement strand
GTCAATATCATAGTTTCTTACAATTTCGCACACACCGTCAATAATCAGCTTTCTGACCTCAGCGTATGCGGGATTGTAATATATTCCGCCGTCACACTCAAAGGTATAATCATCATTTTCGGTGTTTTTATCGTTTTTCCATATCACATACGGATTGTCCTTTGACAGCGGCGACGGAGTTTTTGAGGTGCTTATTCTCAGCGGATTAACCCATGCGTGAACGGCAAGGTTGTTTTTGTGTGCCTGTGTGACTATGTATTTCAGAGGGTCATAATCAACGCCCTTGCCCTGAACACCGCTGATAATATGCGACCACGGAAAATACTCCGATGGATAAACAGAATCCCCGAAAGGTCTTACCTGTACAATGAGTGTGTTTGCCTTGTGTTTTATGCAGTTTTGAATAATGCCGTCGATTTTTTTGCGGAACTGTTCTTCACTTCTGTCCGTGTCGGAAAGGTCGAGCGACATATACGGAATCCATATTCCACGCATTTCTTTATTCTGTTCGGAAACGGTTTCTTTGACTGTTTCCGACTTTTCATTTTCAGAAACGGTGCTTTCAGCGTCTGTGTCTGATGTATTTTTCAGTACATAGGTGCTGTCCGTCCCGTCAAGAGAAAAATACACAACACAGGCAATAAGCACTGCAAAAGAAACCATAACAGGAATAAACTCCGCAAGCTTTTTTCTCATATACAACACCCTTGATTTTAATTTATTATCAATATATAATTATGATTGAGCAGATATAAAATATTGCATAAATTTATTTGTATTTTGTTTTCTTTTCTGCTGTTGTAGGTGGAGAGAGAAAAAACACCTAAAAAACAAAAAATGACGGAGGACAAAAAATTATGCAGTGGTTTTTTTATATTATTATTGCATATCTGATAACAGCAAATATAACGGCGGTTGTTATGACAATTCACGATAAACACGCCGCACGAAAAAATCGCCGCCGTGTACCCGAAAAAACACTTCTTATAACGGCGGCACTAAGTGGCTGTGTCGTAATGTATATCACAATGCACATAATACACCACAAAACCCGAAAACCGAAATTTATGGTCGGCATACCTGTAATTTTTATTGCAGAAATTCTTGCAACGGTGGGAATATGTGCATTGTGCGGAGTGTTTTCAGCATAAAAAAGCCTTTAAATTTTCGATATGGCGTTCCTCGTTCCGGATAAAGTCCTTTGCATAATTCCTGATATTTTCGTCAGCGTTTGTACAGGAGCCGATGTGTTTTGTGAGGTCAACAATTCCCATCGTCGTGCCGTTAATCATAATTTCAGCTATGTGTTCGGGGCTTATGTCGCTGAGAGTGTGCATTTTGATTGAACCCCACATCACAGCTTTTGTCAGCATATCAAGATCTTTCGGCATAACGCCGTTAGAAACCAGCTCCTGTTCTGCTTTTGCGGAAGCGTCGGAATAGTCGTTGTACTGTTCTTCAAGCTCGTTACGCAGTGCGGCTTGTTCTGTTTTTTCGAGTACTGCTTTTGTCGCCTCCATACCCGTCTGAGAAAGCTTGTAAATTCCCGATAAAAGTTCCGTGTTGTCATTATTCATACATCGTTGCTCCTTTAAAATTATTTCTGTATTTATTTTTTTATTTTAATCTTGTTTTATTCAAAAAATCAAAAAAATTACGGCAATAAAGCCGCAAAAGAAAGGAAAATTATTATGTCACAAATCAATATGCAGTCAGTAAACAAAACCCTTGATTCCCTCAGAAAAAACAATATGGAGGCTTATTTCTGTGAAAATTCAGAAAAAGCGAGAGAACTCGTAAAAAGCCTTATGAAAAAGGGCACCACAGTTTCTCACGGCGGTTCTGTAACTTTGGCACAAACAGGAATTACCGATATTCTCAAAAACGGCGACTATAATTATCTTGACCGCAGTACCGCAGGTTCAAGGGAAGAAATAGAGGAAATTTACCGCAAGACATTTTCAGCCGATGTATTTCTTACGAGTGCAAACGCAATAACCGAAAACGGTGAACTCTATAATGTTGACGGAAATTCAAACCGTGTTGCCGCAATTCTTTACGGACCCGAGAGCGTAATTGTCATAGCAGGCTATAACAAAATCGTACCCGACATCAATGCCGCAGTAAAGCGTGTAAAGGAAATTGCCGCACCGCTTAACACAAAGCGTCTTGAATGTGACACCTACTGTGCAAAGGAGAATAAATGCGTTTCTCTCAATAATGACAACAGCTTTATATGCGACGGCTGTCACAGTGAACAGAGAATTTGCTGTAATTATGTAATTTCCGCACAACAGCGTAAGAAAAACAGAATTAAGGTAATAATAGTCGGTGAAGAACTCGGCTATT
>JBJEOP010000067.1:0-11766 GCA_051880775.1 Acutalibacteraceae bacterium | reverse complement strand
CACCTGGCAAAACAGGAACATATCAGGTTTGTGCAAAGATTAAGGACGCAAAGGGAACAGAAGTTAAGAAGTTCTTTACTCTTACCGTAAAATAACAGACTCCTGATTTAATTAAATCCCAAAAAAATCCTGTACAGAGCGATCTGTGCAGGATTTTTTGCTTGACAAACGGAGGTATGTATTGTATAATCAAAAAGAAGTGTAAAGGGATTTACTTTACAGTCGGGATTTTGCAGGGGGTCTTCCGTATGTCGAAAAATCTTGAGGTTTCATATCTGTTGGATTTTTACGGGGATTTACTGACTGACAAACAGCGTGAGGCTGTTGAATATTATTATAATGATGATTTGTCGCTCAGCGAAATTGCCGATAATCTGAAAATTTCCCGTCAGGGAGTAAGGGACAGCATAAAGCGTGCAGAGGCTATACTCTTTAATATGGAGAAAACACTCGGACTTGCACAACGCTTTCAGACAATGCAGAAGGGTCTGAATGCTATTAAGCGTGAAACCGAAAAAATTGATGAACGCAATATGAAGATATACCGCTCTGACGATATTAACGAATCAATTAAGCTGATACTGAAAACGGTTGATGAGCTGTGTGAATAAACCTTTATAAAATAAGGAGTGAGAGATTTGGCATTTGAGGGACTTTCCGAAAAGCTGAGCAATGCTTTCAAAAAACTGAAAAACAAAGGCAAGCTGTCCGAGGGCGATGTTAAAGACGCAATGCGAGAAGTCCGTATGGCACTTCTTGAAGCTGATGTAAACTATAAGGTCGCAAAGGATTTTACAAATAAGGTAACTGAGCGTGCTGTCGGTGCTGATGTTATGGAAAGCCTGACCCCCGCACAGATGGTAATAAAAATTGTAAACGAAGAGCTTACCGCACTTATGGGTACAGAGGAAACTCATCTGAATTTTGCGTCTAAGCCGCCGACGGTTATTATGATGTGCGGTTTGCAGGGTTCAGGTAAGACAACTCATTCGGCAAAGCTTGCAAAAATGCTCAAAAAGCAGGGACACCGTCCGTTGCTTGTTGCCTGTGATATATACCGTCCTGCCGCAATAGAACAGCTTAAAGTTGTCGGCGAAAAGGCAGGAGGAACCGTCTTTGAGATGGGACAGGAAAATCCTGTTAAAATTGCTCAGAAAGCAGTAAAACACGCAAAGGATTACGGAAACGATATTGTAATTCTCGATACGGCAGGTCGTCTGCATATCGACGAAAAGCTGATGAACGAGCTTAAAGACATCAAGGCAGAGGTTCAGCCTGACGAAATTTTACTTGTTGTTGACGCAATGACAGGTCAGGACGCCGTAAATGTTGCAAAGTCGTTTGATGAGCTGCTGAATATTTCGGGCGTTATCCTTACAAAGCTTGACGGCGATACCCGTGGCGGTGCTGCACTTTCGGTTCGTGCCGTAACAGGTAAGCCGATTAAATTCGCCGGTATCGGTGAAAAGCTTGATGACCTTGAAGTTTTCCACCCCGACAGAATGGCGTCAAGAATACTCGGTATGGGCGATGTGCTTACACTTATCGAGGACGCCGAAAACAGACTTGACCAGAAAAAAGCCGAGGAAATGGCAAGAAAGTTCCAGCAGAACAAGTTTGATATGAACGATTTGTACGAACAGCTCAAACAAATCAAAAAAATGGGTTCTGTAAAAAGTATTCTTTCTAAAATTCCCGGTATCGACAAGCAGGTCAGGGATATGGATTTCGACGACAGACAGATGGACAGAATTGCCGCAATGATTTCGTCTATGACGGCAAAAGAGCGTGAAAATCCGAATATCATAAATCCGTCACGCAAACGCAGAATTGCAGCAGGCAGCGGTATGAAGGTTGAAGACGTAAACCGCCTTATGAAGCAGTTTGAGCAGATGCAGAAGTTTATGAAGCAGATGAACGCAAGAGATAAAAACGGCAAGAGAAAGCGTTTGCCGGGACTTGGCGGTATGCCCTTTAATAACCCGAATATGATGCACGGCAAGGGCAACAAGAAAAGATAAAAAAGTCTTTCATCCAATAATTATTGGTGAAAATATAAAAAAACAAGACATTACAAAGAGTTATGTCAAAATTTTGGAGGTAAATTAAATGGCAGTAAAGATCAGACTTCGTCGTGTAGGCGCTAAGAAAACACCTGTTTATCGTGTAGTTGTTGCAGACGCAAGATATTCCCGTGACGGCAGATTCATCGAGGAAATCGGCACATACAACCCACGCACAGAGCCGTCAACTTTCACTATTGACGCTGAAAAGGCTAAAAAGTGGATTGCAAACGGTGCTCAGCCGACCGATACGGTAAAGGCTCTTATGAAGAAGAACAATATCATCTGATTGAGTCTTTGCGGAGGAACAAATGAAAGATTTACTTGTTTCAATAGTAAAAGGACTTGTTGAAAAGCCTGAGGAAATTTCCGTCACTGTTGACGAAAAAAACGAGGAAGGCGTTATCGTTTATCATCTTCACGTTGCTGAGGAGGATATGGGCAGAGTTATCGGTAGACAGGGCAGAATTGCAAAAGCAATCAGAACTGTTATGAGAGCGGCTGCGTCAAGAAACGATGAAAAAATACAGGTTGAAATAGACTGATTAAAAGAGAGTATGTCGCTTGCGGCATACTCTTTTTTTACAGTATCAGCTTTTAATACTATTTGAGTAATGTATGTTGGAGCTTTGCCCCAAACCCCACAAGGGCTGCTCGCCCTTGACCTCGGCAGGTGTGAGCGACACCTGCACCCGCAATTTTTATACCCATGGCTTTAATGAAAAACATTATAAAATAAAAACTGAATGTAAAAATATACTTATTTCAACGCACACACTTACCCTCTGCACAATAACTCCACTCTCCACTCTCCACACTGCATAAACTGCTGTACTTTTTGGGGAAAATATGGTATATTAAATAACACGGATTATGAATATAAATTTGAAAAGAGGGATTTTATTGCTTAAACAATATCTTGAAGCAGGAAAAATTGTCGGAACACACGGACTCAGGGGCGAAGTGAGAATAGACCCGTGGTGCGACAGTGCAGAGTTTCTGTGTAAATTCAAAAAACTGTATTATGCGGACGGGACGGAAATTTCAGTTGTTTCCGCAAGACCGCACAAAAATATTGCAATAGTTCTGTTCAGGGATATAACCTCCATTGAACAGGCTGAGGTGTTGAGAGGAAAAATCGTTTATATCAACAGAAAAGACGTCCGCTTGCCGAAAAATACTTACTTTATTCAGGATATAATCGGACTGAAAGTGTATGACGTCGACACTGACAGGGAATACGGCGAGGTAACCGACGTTATGAAAACGGGTGCAAACGATGTTTATCAGATTACAAAGGACGGCAGGGATTATCTTATTCCGGTTATTCCCGATGTTGTGATTAAAACGGATATTGAAAACGAAATTTTGCTGATAAGACCGCTTGAAGGGATTTTTGACAATGAGGATTGATATAATAACTTTATTTCCGGAAATGTGCGAGGCTGTAATGAGCGAAAGCATTATAGGCAGAGCAAGAAAAAAAGGCATATTGGAGGTTACCTGCCATCAGCTCAGGGATTTTGCCTTTGACAAGCACAAAAGAGTTGACGACACAACCTACGGCGGCGGAATGGGTATGCTTATGAAAGCCGAGCCGATTGCACTTTGTTTTGAAAACCTGTGTAAAACTATCGGAAAAAGACCATATTTTGTTTATATGTCACCAAAAGGCAGAACGCTTACTCAGTCGAAAATCAAAGAGCTTGCACAACACGAAAGCATCGCAATTCTGTGCGGTCATTACGAGGGGGTTGATCAGCGTGTACTTGACGAGTATGTCGATGAGGAAATTTCTATCGGCGACTATGTTCTGACGGGCGGAGAGCTGCCGGCACTTGTGCTTGCTGACGCAGTAAGCCGCACTGTTCCGGGAGTTCTGTCGGACGATGTGTGCTTTGAGGACGAAAGTCACTTTAACGGACTGCTGGAATATCCGCAGTACACAAAGCCGGCGGTATGGCGTGATAAGGAGGTTCCCGAGGTTCTTCTCAGCGGACACCACGCAAATATTGAGAAGTGGCGGCGTGAAAAATCGCTTGAAATAACGCTTGAACGTCGTCCCGATATGCTTGAAAATGCACAGCTTACCGACAGCGACAGAAAAATAATAGATAAATTATCAGAAAAATAACATCATAAAGGCTATTTTAACAAAACGGGCTTAAAAAACAAGATAAAAGTTATTATTGTACAAATACGGAGTATAATAAAAGAAAAAAATAATTTCGTCGGATTGTAACAAATAACACATTATTACCCCGATATTGAAAAATTATATTGATAAATTCTATATAAAAAATATATTGTAATTTTTCAAAATTGAATAAATGTATAACAAAATGGAATTGTACAGAAAAAACTCCAAAATATTTAAAAAATCCAGTGTTAAAACTTATAAAATTAAATCAATATCAAAAGAAAAATTGTATAGATATATAAAAATATGCAGATAAATGACCTTAAAGCAAAAATAAAGACAATTGGAGTGTATTTTTATCAAAATTTAATGCATATTTATACAATTACCATTAAATGGTACAAAAAACTTGTTATTAGAATTCAAAATTTTTCAACATTTATGTCAAAATGCACAATTTACCGTTGTTTTTTAACTTTTTATATCGTGTATAAAACCGAAATTAACTATAAACAGTTGACCAAAGTTAAAATTGTGCTATAATTACTTTAAACATTAAGACACATTTCGGTAAAGGGATTGTATGTGTGTAAACAAATGTTTAGGGGTAAATTTACAGTTTTCAGGGAGGATTTTGTTATGTATGTAAAAGAAGTAATGGTTCAGAATCAGGTAGGTCTTCACGCACGTCCTGCAACATTCTTTATCCAGAAAGCAAATGAATTCAAATCATCTATCTGGGTTGAAAAGGAAGAAAGACGAGTAAATGCAAAAAGCCTTCTCGGCGTTCTTTCACTCGGTATCGTTGGCGGTACAACAATTAAAGTTATGGCTGACGGTTCAGATGAAGAAAATGCTGTTGAAAGCCTTGTTAAGCTTGTTCAGTCAGGTTTTTCGGAATAATTCAATACAATAACATCTTTCAGCAAAAAGCACCGTCACTGTTTGTCGGTGCTTTTTGTTATGCCCTGATTTCCAAAATAAGTGAGTGCAATTATCTCTGTACTATGCTATAATGAGAGTGGAGAGTGGAGTGTGGAGAGTGGAGTTATTGTGCGAAACGTCAGCTTGTTGCGTTGTGGGTGGTTTGTTGTAAATTAAGTTTATGCGTGGGATAATAACAATAAATAATGCCGCTGAACGCAATTTGACTGCGGTGGCGAAAGGAGAATGAAGGTGAATATAAAGGAACTGCGTGAAAAGGCTATGAAGCTTCCGCTTACACCGGGAGTTTATATTATGAAAAACGTAAAGGACGAAATAATATATATAGGAAAGGCAAAGGCTCTTAAAAACCGTGTGAGCCAGTATTTCGGCTCGGAAAAAAATCATCAGGAAAAAGTTAAACAGATGGTTGCAAATGTCGATCATTTTGATTATATTCTTTGCGGCAGTGAGTTCGAGGCTCTGGTACTTGAATGCAGTCTTATAAAACAGCATAAGCCGAAATATAACATTCTCCTGAAAGACGACAAGGGTTACAGCTACATTAAAATTACCAACGACACTTGGAAAAAAATCTCGTTTGTAATGCAGAAAAGCGACGATAATGCGGAATATTTAGGCCCCTATATGAGTGCGTGGTATGCCAAAAACGCCGTTGACGAGGCTCTTAAAATATTCAGACTGCCGTCCTGCAACAAAACATTTCCCCGTGATTTCAAAAAAGGCAGACCTTGTCTTAACTACTATATAAAGCAGTGTTCTGCACCGTGCAGTGGGAAAATTTCGCACAGGGACTACTGCGAAAGCGTAAACGAGGCGGTTGAATTTCTTAAATCGGGCGATTCCGATTCAATAAAGATAATGACCGAAAAAATGAACGCCGCCGCTGAAAATCTTGACTTTGAGCTTGCCGCAAAGCTGCGTGACAGAATAACGGCAGTAAAACGCATAAGCGAAAAGCAAAAGGTTGTTGCCGCAAGCGTTCCCGAACAGGACGTTATTGCGATTATGTGCGAGGGCGAGGACGCCTGTTTTGCCGTGCTGAGATTTTCGGACGGTCGTCTGTATGACAAAGAGGATTTTCTTATTAAGGATATAGGTCAGAAGGCGGATATTCCGCTTGCAAGGACGGAATTTATACAGCAGTATTATTCAATGCGTGAAAATATTCCGCCGGTTATTACTCTTGACGGTGAGGTTGAAGATGAAGAGGTGCTGCTTAAATGGCTGTCGGAACGCTCAAAAAAGCGTGTGAAATTTTCGTTTCCGCAGAGGGGCGAGCAACAGCAGATACTTGGAATGTGCCGTGCAAATGCCGCCGAAAGACTTGCACAAAGCCGTGGACATCTCGGACACGAGCTGTCGGCTCTTGATGAGCTTGCAAAATTGCTCGGGCTTTCAAAGGTCCCCGAGTATATCGAATCCTACGATATATCTAACCTTGCCGGAAGTGAAAATGTTGCGGGTATGATTGTTTTCAAAAACGGCAGACCGTTTAAGGAGGCGTACAGGCGTTTCAGAATAAAGAGCTTTGTCGGACAGGACGACTATGCGTCAATGAACGAGGTTCTCAACCGCCGCTTTGATGAATATGAAAGGAATAAGGACAGCGGCGAGGGTTTCGGGCGTTTGCCTGATTTGATACTGCTTGACGGCGGCAAGGGACAGGTTGCGGCGGTTAAGCCTGTTCTTGAACAGAGGGGGCTTGATATCCCGCTTTTCGGTATGGTAAAGGACGACAAGCACCGAACCCGTGCCGTTACGGGCGACGGCGGCGAAATTGCGATAAACTCAAAGCGTCAGGCGTTTACTCTTGTGTCGTCAATTCAGGACGAGGTGCATAGGTTTGCGATAGGCTATCACCGTCTTGCAAGAAAGAAAAAAGCCTTTTCGTCATCTCTTACCGAAATTGACGGCATAGGAAAAGAACGTGCAAAGGCGTTGCTTTCATATTTCAAAACCGTAAAAAGAATAAAAGAGGCTGATGTTGATGAGCTATTGCAGGTTAAATGTATGAACAGACCAGCCGCTGAGGCTGTTTACAGATATTATCACTATGACAGCGGCGAAATAATCAACAGAAAAAATGATGACGAAAATTAAGATTTATAAATTCCGATGATATATGCAAAAAGTCTATTGACAATTTGTGCTTTATTACCGATAATAATTATAATAATGCGTAATGCGTAATTCGTAATGCGTAATTATTGTGCAAGCCGTCAGTTTATTCGCTGAGATGAGTTTATTTTAATGATAACTCTGTGCGGCGGTGCGGACGGCAGGATTTAGAGTTATTACAGATTATTATTAAGGAAAGAGGATATATGAGAGTTATTACAGGCACTGCCCGTGGCAGACGTCTTGAAACACCTGTCGGAAACGATGTCCGACCGACAACCGACGCTGTAAAAGAATCTGTTTTCAGTATCATACAGTTTCAGATTGAGGGAAGAACATTCCTCGACGGCTTTGCAGGTTCGGGACAGATGGGTATAGAGGCACTCAGCAGAGGTGCTAAAAGAGCGGTATTTATCGACCAGATGAAACAGTCTGTTCAGATTATAAAAAACAATCTTAACAAAACGGGATTTTCGGATCGTGCGACTGTTCTGCCGACGGATACTTTGGCGTTTCTTGCGTCAACGGGTGTAAAATTTGATATTGTTTTCTTTGACCCGCCGTACAAAACGGGGATTTTGCAGTCAGCACTTGAAAGGGTGCCACGGGTTATGAACAAGGGCGGAATTATTATCTGCGAACACCCGACGGACGAACAGTTACCTCAGGAAACAGGGGATTTTGCCGTAAAGAAGCATTACAAATACGGAAAAATAATGATTACCGTATATTCGCATAAGGAAGTGGAAGGAATATGACAACAGCAATATGTCCCGGCAGCTTTGACCCGGTAACGCTCGGACACGTCGATATTATCAAAAGAGCGTCAAAGATGTTTGACCGTGTTATTGTTGCCGTTCTGGTAAATCTTTCAAAGGTGCCGTGCTTTTCGATTGAGGAGAGAATACATCTTCTTGAAAAGGCAACGGCAGGAATTGAAAATGTAGAGATTGTAGGCTTTGACGGACTTTTGGTGGATTATGCCGCACAGAATAACGCAACCGTCATTGTAAAGGGACTTCGTGCGGTGTCTGACTTTGAGTATGAGTTTCAGATGGCTCTTACAAATAATAAGCTCAATCCGAATATCGAAACGGTTTTTCTGACGACAAGCTCGGAAAATATGTATCTGAGTTCAAGCATAGTAAAACAGGTTGCACAGCTGGGAGGAGATATTTCTCCGTTTGTGCCTGAGTGCGTACACGACGAAATATTATCAAGACTGAAAAAAGGGAGTAAATAAAAATGAAAATTGAAATGCTTATTGATGAACTGTCGGAAATTGTTGACGCTGCATTCACACTGCCGCTCAGCGGAGGCAAAACGGTTGTAAACACCGAACGCATAAAGGAAATAATAGAAGAAATGAGAACAAATCTTCCGCAGGAGGTTCGTCAGGCAAAAAATATTGCCGCAGACAGAAACAACATTATCACAAAGTCAAAGCAGGAGGCAGAGGCTATTATACAAAAAGCCGAGGAACGTGCAAAGACTATGATTGCACAGAGTGAAATTGTGCGTCAGGCTCAGCAGAAGGCTGATGACATTGTGTATAAGGCTAATGTTCAGGCAAACGAGATTAAACAGGCGGCAAACACTTATATTGACAACGCTATGAAACAGGCTGACGATGAATTGTCGGCAAACCTTGCCAACCTTAAAAAGACAAGACAAAAGCTTAAATCCTTACAGCAAAAGGACAGCGTCAATAAAAAATAATCAGCAGAAAATCACAACTAAATTATTTTGAATTTGGAGAAAAGCCTATGAAAAAAGTTTTATCCCGTGTGCTATATGTTCTGTTCTTTGGCTTTGCAATAGTGCTTTTTACTGCATGTATTTTGCTGATTATAAATACCTCAAAAAGCAAAACCGAAACATATAATCAGATAGAAGCCGTCGTTATCAGCGGCGGTGAGGAAAAAACAGATTCCGAATATAAAAGAATTGATAAAATTGAGTTTGATAAGTCCCCGTATTATGAAACCGTTGGCGAAAGACACGGTTATAATGCCCTTATCACCGATGAGGAAAAATATCTGTATGAAAAGATAGAAAAAAATATTTATTCCATTACGGAAAAAACAGACGAAAACGGTCATTACAGAACTCAACGTCTGAAAATAACGGGTATGCATATGTCCGAGGAGTCGATAAGAAAGGTTGTAAACGCCTTTACTTACGACAATCCGCAGGTGTTCTGGCTTGAAAATCTTTTTGGATACGCTTATGCCGGAGATGACACGATAGTTGAGTTTTATTCGGTTCTTTCGGCTGACGACTGCAAAGAATATATTGAACTTTTTACACAAAAGGTCAATGAGATAATTGCCGGTGCAGGCAAGGGAATGTCCGAGTATGACAGGGAAAGATATGTACACGATACCGTACTTCTTTACTGCGAATACAAAAACGGCGTCACAGGCTCAAACGACGGCTGGCAGTATTTTTCCGCATACGGTACGCTGATTGACGGTCAGGCGGTTTGTGAGGGATATGCAAAGTCAATGCAGATTCTTCTTTCACGGCTCGGAATAGAATGTTACACCATCAGCGGCAACGCAGACAATGTCGGTCATATGTGGAATATCGTAAAGCTGGGCGGCGAATGGTATCATCTTGACCCGACCTGGGACGACACCGACGGCACGGTGAACTATGAATATTTTAACGTAAACACCGAAGTGATTTCAAAAAATCACAACATCAATGCATCCATAAATATCACGGAGTCGGACGACGCCGAAAAACAAAATACAAAATATAATTTCTTTATACCTATGTGCACTTCTATGGCGATGAATTATTATAATGTCGAGGGCTATCTTCTTGAAAGCTTTGACGACAAAAGCGACGCCGATATGACACAGCTTATTGTCAATGCCGTAAACAGGGCGAACACATATATTCCGCTGCGTCTGGGCAGTGAAATGACATATAATGAATATATCGACAGTCTGTTCTACAAAAGCCCGTACAAATTCTATTACTATATTCAGAGTGCAAACGAAAAGCTCGACCCGGAACATCAGATTGACAAGGACTCTATATCTGTTCTGAAAAACGAGGCAATGTCAACTCTCAGAATAAAACTTAATATTATCAGCAACGAATAAATCAAGGCACAGGCAAAAAATGTCTGTGCCGATTTTTTATTAAAGGTTACGGCTCATACGGTCTGTATTTCAGCGGATAAACTGACGGTTCGCATAATAATTATGAATTATGAATTGTTTAAGTTTGCAACTTAAATCAAGAAATGGGGAGTAAGAATGTATTATCATTATGTTGGAGGTGAGAAAAGCAATGTATGAATGGAATGAAGCGGTGCAGAAAATTATTGACTGGATTGAGGACAATATTACCGAAAGTATGTCGTTGCAGAAAATGTCGGCACAAATAGGATATTCGCCGTATTACTGTTCGGCGAAATTCCACGAAATTGTCGGAATGACAATAAAGAACTATATTGCCGGCAGACGGCTTGCAAGGGCTACGCTCGAAATAAGAGATACAAACAACAGAATAATTGATATTGCGTTAAAATACGGCTATTCGTCGCAGGAATCGCTTACAAGGGCATTTGTCCGTGCTTATGGCTGTACTCCGTCGTCATACCGAAAAAATCCTGAGCCTGTGCCGTTGTCCATAATGCGTGTTGTTTTCTTTCCCGAACATTATAAAAAAGGAGAGCCGACTATGAACAAAACAGTTTTAACCGAACCGAATGTAAGAGTTGAGTATATTCCTGCACACAGATACATAGGAATATGGGACTCTGAGGCAAGCGACTATATGAGCTTCTGGACAAGGCATAACTGCGAAAATGTCTGCGGAATTATCGACAGTATGAGCCATATTGCCGACCCGATTGTCACCTGTCATACGGCAGGCTGGCATTACAGCAGCGGAAAAAGAGGATATTTTTACGGTTTTGGAGTTCCGGCTGACTATGACGGCAAAATTCCCGAGGGCTTTGAGGTAAGGGATATTCCGGAATCGTATTATCTTGTATTTTCGCATCCTCCGTTTGATTTTATGAATGATTGCAGTGAGGTTATGCAGAGGGTTGAAAATCTTGCGTGGAGCTATGACCCGAGCGTAAAGGGGTTTGAATGGAACGAAGACGTATGTCAGGATTATCAGCGTCATTGTCCCGAAACGATAGGTTATGAGGTTTTAAGACCTGTCAGGAAAATTAAGAAATAGGTTTGTTTTCAGTTTGTTTTTTTATGATTCTTGCATTTGGAAAGGGCAGCTTGCTGTTTTGCCGCAGGCTGCCCTTTTCCGACAGCTATATGTAGATGTTTTTTTGAGTGAACTATACTATATGAACTACGGGAATTATTTTAAAGAAAAAACTTAAAATTTTTTTCGAAAAAGTGTTGACAAAAGGTTTGTGCTGTGGTAATATAAACAAGTCGCCGCGAGAGAGGCAAACGAAAAGAGAAAAAATGAGGTTCGGACTTGAATGTTCCTGAGAACTTCAAAAAAGAT
>JBJEOP010000066.1:0-2358 GCA_051880775.1 Acutalibacteraceae bacterium | reverse complement strand
AGTGCAAATAAATCCAGCTTTGTATAGTGAAGCACTTTCATTCTTGTGCGTCCGTTTCCTCCGTTGTAGCAGCGGCACTCCATAGCCATTGCAAGATCGTTTGCACGTCTGAACGACGACACAAAAAGCGGAATAAGAATTGGAATAAGTGCCTTTATACGCTGAAAAATATTGCCGCTTTCCATATCTGCTCCCCTTGCCTTTTGTGCGTTCATTATCTTGTCGGTTTCTTCGAGCAGAGTCGGAATAAAACGCATTGCAATAGTCATCATCATTGCTATTTCGTGTGTTTTTATGTGAAGATGTGCAAGCGGTTTCATCAGTCTTTCAAGAGCGTCCGTAAGGTCTGTGGGTGATGTTGTGAATGTAAGAACGGAGCTTATCATTACAAGGGTTGAAATTCTTATTGTGATGAAAATTGCATTGTTTATGCCGCCCTCGGTTATTTTCAGAAATCCCCACTCAAACAAAACCTGTCCTGAACCGTAAAATAAATTAAGTATTCCCGTAAACACTACAACAAAAAGTATAACCTTCATACTTTTAAGGTAGAGTTTAAAGCTGATTTTGGTTGAAAGAATGATAAGAAGTGACGAAAGAGTAATAAGCAAAAGGGAAATATAATTCTGGCATACAAAAATAAAAATAATATATGCAAGCAAAAGAACAATTTTTGAACGTGCATCAAGTCGGTGAATCAATGATTTTCCCGGCATAAACTGTCCGAGTGTTATATTTCTTACCATTTTTCCCCTCCTTTAATATGAACCGAGATAGTTAACTATCTCGTTAAAGCCCTGTTCAACGGTGAGAACTGTTGAATCGACATTTATTCCGTTCTGACGCAAAAGCATCATAATTTTTGTTATCTGCGGAACACGCAGCCCCATTTTTTCAAGCTCACTGCCCTTTGAAAAAACCTTTTCTGTCGTATCGAGCATAACCTTGTGTCCGTGGTTCATAACGAGTATTCTGTCGGCTATTCTTGCAATATCCTCCATACTGTGAGATACAAGAAGAATGGTGTTTTTTCTCGTGTTGTGGTAGTCCTGTATCTGTGAAAGAAGAACATCACGACCGAGCGGATCAAGACCTGCCGTCGGTTCATCAAGAATAAGAACATCAGGGTCCATCGCAATAACTCCGCCAATGGCGGCACGGCGTTTTTCTCCGCCCGAAAGCTCAAACGGTGATTTCTGTAAAAGCTCCTCTTTAAGTCCGACAAATTCGGCTGATGTACGAACACGCCTGTCAATTTCTTCGTCTGAAAGTCCCATATTTTTGGGGCCGAAAGAAATATCCTTATATACGGTTTCTTCAAAAAGCTGATATTCGGGATATTGAAAAACCATACCGACTTTAAAACGCACATTGCGGATTTTTTTCGGATTTTCCCATATATCCTGACCGTCAAGGTAGATTTTCCCCTCGGTTGGTTTTAAAAGTCCGTTCAAAAGCTGTACAAGCGTGGATTTTCCCGAACCCGTATGACCGATAATTCCGATAAACTCGCCGTGTTCTATCTCAATATTGACATCTGACAGGGCGACTTTTTCAAAAGATGTTTCTGCACCGTATACAAATTTCAAATTTTCGGTTTTTATTACCGACAAAACAATCACTCCCCGACAGAATTGGTTTTCATTATTTTTAAGAGTGCCTGTACACACTCTTCTTCGTTAAGAACACAGTCAGGCACTTCAAATCCGCAGCCTCTGAGCTTGTAGATGAGTTCGGTTGCCTGAGGAACATCAAGACGATGCTTTTTTAAGAGTTCAACCTGAGAAAACACATCTCTCGGTGTTCCCTCAATAAGCACCTTACCCGAATCCATCACAATAACTCTGTCAGCCATAACCGCTTCTTCCATATAATGAGTGATAAGAATAATCGTTATTCCGTATTCTTTATTCAGCTTTGTAATAGTGGAAATAACCTCTTCACGACCCTGTGGGTCAAGCATAGCGGTAGGTTCATCAAGCACGATACATTCAGGTTCCATAGCGATAATTCCTGCAATAGCAACACGCTGTTTTTGTCCGCCGGATAATTTATCGGGCGAATGTCTGCGGTAATCGTACATATCAACGGCTTTAAGCGAATTATCAACACGCTGTCTTATTTCGGCAGGCGGTATTCCGAGATTTTCACAGCCGAAAGCAACATCTTCTTCGACAATTCCCGCAACAATCTGATTGTCGGGATTCTGAAGTACAAGACCGACTTTTTTTCTTATATCAAGAATGTGTTCATCATCTTTTGTATTTATGCCGTCAACCGTTACATTTCCCGTTGTTGGAAGATAGATTGAATTAAAATGCTTTGCAAGTGTGGATTTGCCTGAACCGTTATGACCTA
>JBJEOP010000065.1:0-52194 GCA_051880775.1 Acutalibacteraceae bacterium | reverse complement strand
TCAATCAGTCAATATATATTATCACTATTATATTATAACTAAAATAATAATAATACTTATTATTTAATATAACATATCTGCCAAAAAAAGTCAACGAAAATCCGCATTTGGTGCCAATTTATGAAAAATAAGTTAATTCCCAAAGTAAATTATGCTGCTTTCATACGGTGTAATGTGCTTTGGAAATCAACAATAACATACCCATAGTATTTATTTTAAGATAAATACTATGGGTATAAAAATTAAATCGTTAAATTATTTAAGAACGATAACGCTGTAAGCCGGAAGTGTTACCTGTGAACCGTTTACGGAAAAATCTGTTATCTTTGATTCTTCGGAAGTTTCAGCCGAACTTTCCGAGCCTGTATTACCGAGGTCAAGCAAGTCGTCAACCGCAGGCTTTGTGTCATCCTGCATATCGCCTGAATCGGCAATCGCATATCCACGAACCTCAGATACAGTAAACTTATCAGACGGAACTGTCACTGTTTCACCCTTGCCCGAAACATTGTAAATTACCATAACCTTTGAATCATTATAGCTTGAAACATATCCTGCAACGGCATTGTTTCCGAGGTCAACCGCTGTTACATCTCCTCGTGCGATTTCGGGGTTCTGATTTTTCAGAGCAATAACTCTTTTATAGAAGCTAAGAAGTGAATCATCATCTTTAAGCTGCTCTTCAACGCTCTTTTCAGGAACATCGGGGTTATCGGCACCCGGAACAACCTTTACATAACCCTCTGCGTCCTTTGACTCCCAGTACATTCCTGTACGCTTGTCGGGGTCTGTCCTTGAACCTGTCATACCGATTTCCTCACCGTAATAGATGAACGAGTTGCCCGGTGCAAGAATGTACATTGCGGCTGCCATCTTTCTTGATGTCAGTGTTGAGATGAAGCCTGCACTTCTTGCGGTATCGTGGTTTGAAATAAACGGTGCGTCAATAGCATTGGGGTTGCTTGCCTTAATTGTTTTCTGCCAATTTTCAAGTGCCTGAGCATAGCCCAAAGCGTCCTCTTTATTCAAAGCACTGTTCACACGACCTTTTGCACCCTGCATATCAAAGTTAAAGAAGCTGTCAACACCGGATTTATAGAAATTAGAGATTACACCTGATGCGTCCCAGCATTCTCCTACCATATAAACATCTTCTTTTACGCTCTTTGCATAGTCATAGAGCCATTTAAGATCCTTGACGGAATCATCTGTTCCTGTGCTTTCATAGTATTTTACTGCGTCAAGACGGAAACCGTCAACTCCCATATCAAGCCAGAATTTCACAATATCCTGAAGTTCACTTCTGACTTTTTCGTTTGTAAGGTTGAGGTCAGGCATATCCGTATCAAACTGACACTCATAATACCAGTCGCCTACACCTGAATAAGCCCAGCCATTGTCCTTATTGTTTTCTTTGAAATGGTAATACTGAGCATATCCGTCGGATTTTCCGGCTTTGAGTTCTTCGATAGCTTTCTGATACCATTCATGCTTTCTTGATGTGTGGTTGATTACAAAGTCAATAATAACATTGATATTGCGTTTGTGAGCCTCAGTAAGCAGCTCCTTGAAATCGTCCATTGTGCCGTAAGCCTCGTCAATGGCTTTGTAGTCGGCAACATTGTACTTGTGATATGACGGTGAAGGCATAATCGGCATAAGCCATATTCCCTCTACGCCGAGGTCGGTTGTGGTTTTTGTATCACCGTCATTGAGATAGTCAAGCTTTGATGTAATACCTTTAAGATCACCGATACCGTCGCCGTTTGAGTCATAAAAAGAGTACGCAAAAATCTCGTAGTATGTTCTGTATTTATCCTTTGAAAGTTCGTATGAGGTGTTTGTGAAGCCGCCGTCTTCGGGCAGCTTAATGCTTTCGCCAGTTGCTGTCTGCGAAGAAGTATTTTGCGGCGTCTGAGAATTTGTGTCGGCAGTACCGCTGTTGCAGCCTGCAAGCACAGTACCGGCAAGCATTGCACAAACAAGTCCGAGTGAAATAAACTTTTTAGATGACATTGTTTTTCTCCTTTTCAAAATTTTTTTATAAAGATAAAGCAGGGAGGCATACAGCGTCCCTGCTTTGAAATAATTGCCTGACAAATCAGCCCTTTACGGCACCGCCTGTTACACCGGCAACATAGAATCTCTGCATAATTACAAAGAGAATTGTAATCGGAATAGCAACAACAACTGCACCGGCACAGAATGTTGTAAAGTATTCATAAACTGATTCTCTCTCAAGCATCTTATAAAGACCTGCGGCAACCGTAAGGTTGTCCATATTATCTTTCATAAAGTAGCTTACGAAGATGTAATCTGTCCACGGTCCGATAAATGTTGTAAGAGCGGTATAAACGATAATCGGCTTTGAAAGCGGAAGAATAATCTGCCAGAAAATCTGACTTCTTGTGGCACCGTCGATTTTCGCAGCCTCGTCAAGAGATCGGGGAATTGTATCAAAATAACCCTTTGCAACCTGATAGCCAAGACCTGCACCTGCCGAATAAACGATTACAAGAGCAAAAAGTGACTGACCGAGTCCGAGCATTTCCATAATCGAATATATAGCAGCCATTGACATAAAGCCCGGGAACATACCGAGTATAAGTCCAAGGTTAAGGAATGTCTTACGGCTCTTAAAACGGAGTCGGCTGAATGCATAACTTACCATAAGTATAAAGAGTGTAGAAATGATACAAGAGAAAATAGCGATGATAAGTGTATTCATAAACCATCTGCCAAACGGGAAGGTCTCGTTTGTAAAGAGGTTTACATAGTTATTGAATGTCCACTCGTGCGGCAAAATGTAAGAAACATATTTACCTTTTTCGCCTCTGAATGATTGGAGTACAAGCCATACAATCGGGAAAAGCCAAACTACAACCATTACAGCAAGAATTGCATATACAATCGCATTGACTGTTTTTGTTCTTGCAGCATAGCCGCCCTGTTTTTTGCTTGTTGAAGGAGTTGCTGTAGTTGTCATGAGAATTCCTCCTCGTTCTTAGAAGCTTTTGACATATTAAATGTAATCAAAGAACCGATAGCACAAATAAGGAATACCATGATACCGATAACGGCAGCAAGGTTGTAGTCCTTCTGATTAACAGTCAGCTTGTACAGCCATGTTACGAGAAGGTCTGTCTGACCAGCCTGATAGTATTCTGTGGTGTTCGGTCCACCGCCGGTTAAGAGGAAGATAACATTGAAGTTGTTGATGTTACCAACGAATGTTGTGATAAGATAAGGTGTTGTTACAAAGAATATGTACGGGAAAGTAATCTTAGTGAACTGCTGGAAAGCGTTTGCACCGTCAATACGGGCACTCTCATAAAGATCCTCAGGAATGTTCATAAGAAGACCGCTGGAAATAAGCATTGTGTAAGGAATACCAACCCAGATATTAACTATAATAACCACTACTTTTGCCCACATAGGATCCGTAAGGAACGGATAGTTTGTACCGAGCATAAGGTTGAGTGAACCTTCGTTCTGGAGGAGCTGGTTCATAAGAAGAAGTGTTACGAACTGAGGAACAGCCGCTGTAATAACAAACATTGTTCTCCAGAAAGATTTGAACTTGATACCCTTCTTGTTGATAAGAAGTGCAACGATAATACCGAGGATATAGTTTGTAAATGTAGCAAATACAGCCCAAACCAATGTCCAAAGAAGGATATTACCGAATGTACGGGATTTCAGCGGGTTTGAATAGAATACGTCTGCGAAGTTATCGAAACCAACCCACCAGAAGAGCTTTGCAGGAGCCTGGTGCATCTTATCGTAGTTAGTAAATGCCATAAAGACTGTAAATACAATCGGAAGAACCGTAAATACAAGAAGAAGAATTGTCGGAAGAGCGAGAAGTGTAACATGGAAACGCTCATCAAAGAACATTTTAATCTCCTTGATGAAAGAAACAGGTTTTTTGCCGATTGCTTTTAGTTCCTGTGTGTAGTACGCACTCTTTGTGTTTACGACATAAACTGCAATAAATGCTATTGTGATAAGCATTGTAAGTACGCCGAAAAGAAGAATGTGCATCGAGTTATCGCCGTAAATTGTCTGTTTTACGCCGAAAATATCGTTAGGATCGGCAACTTCTGTTGTAACAACACTACCAAGAACACCGTCTTTCATTATTCCTTCATCAGGAATCATAACACCGTTACAATAGAATTTTGAGAGCTGACCAATACCGAAGAAAATCATATAAGCAAAATATGAAACTTCAACAGCAAGGAAAATCAAGCCCTTAGCAATCTGACCGTGCAGCATATTGCCTGCACCCATAATTATGTAGGAAAGTTTTGTACCTAAGTCACCCTTTACAAAACGCTGTCCGTAATTCTGGAAACCGTGTCCGATACCCAAAAAAACTTTTTTCAGGAAACGCCCTATCATAGTAAAGAAAGCGACTATCGCTCCGGGGATTCCTGTAAAGAAGGACTTGATCTTGTAAAGGATTCGCTGACCTTTGGTCATCTGGACATAATCAAGAAAATCCATTCATATACAACTCCTTTATATTGTCTTTTAAAAACCGAAGTAATTCTTTTACCGACAAATATGAGCAGTCTGCGTAATAATTACAGACCGCTCATAATTTGTATTAACAAATAAACGGACTATTGAATTACTGGAATGATGCAACAACCTCTGAGAGTTTCTGCTTGATCTGATCGTCGCTGAGTTTACCGTTAGCAGCGTTGATGTCGCTTCCGATTGATCCAACAGGAGTCCAGTATTTACCGCCTACGCAGCTCTGTGGATGTGAGAACTGACGCTGGTCATCAACAGCCTTGATAGCTGCGTCGTCTTTAATCTCGTCTGATTCAAGAGCTTTATTGTTTGTAGGAAGAAGTCCGCGACCGATGCTTGCACCGCTGTCGTCCTTACATGAATAACGGGATTCCTGTGCTTCCTGAGATGTAAGATAATAAGCAAGAACCTGAGCGGTAAGCGGATAGTCTGTGCTTGATCTTACTGCCATAATCTTGTAGCCGCCGAAGCTTTCGAGCTGTTTCTGTTCGCCGTCCATAAGAACTGTCGGGAGCTTTGCAGCACCTACGTTTTCAGCACCGATTGTATCTCTGATTGCGGCACCGTTCCATGTACCTGTTACAGCTGCTGCAAGAGTGCCTGACTGGAAGCCCTGAATAACAACGCTGTCATCGCCTGTGCCCTTGAAGCCCTTGTTTGTCTTTTCTGCAAGGTGGCACATAGCCTTAACTGCACTTACGCCCTTGTCACTGTCAAAGTCTGCTTTCTGAACATTGTTTTCGAGTGAAATTGTACAGCCTGCTGTGAAGAAGAAGCCTGTGTTGTACCAAGCGTTATCGATAGCCATAAGAACATTCTTGTTCTGTGCAGCAGCTACATCAACAAGTGAATCGAATGTTGCGATATCTTTTTCGTCCTTATAAACTCTCTTATCATAGTAAAGGAAGAAACCGTTATCAGATGTCTTCGGGAAAGCATAAAGCTTGCCGTCAATCTTACAAGCCTCGATTGAAGCGTCTGTGTTATCGTTTGCTACGTTGCCTGCAAAAGCTGTTCCTACTTCTGCAACTGCCTTCTGCTCAACAAGCTCACGGAGATTGTTGTCTGCAATGCTGAATACGTCAGCACCCTTTGTAGGATCCTGAAGAATCTGGTCGCCGGCATTGTCTTCACCGATACCCGGTGCAACTTTGATTGAAAGCTCATATCTGCTGTCAGAGTAGAGAGTCTTGAACTTCTCAACAAGATATTTTTCAAGCTTAGCGTCGTTACTTGCACACCACAGTTTAAGTGAAACCTTGTTGTCTGTCTTTTCAGCTTCTGCTGCGATTTTGTCTTTGATCTGTGCTGTCATTTCCTCGCTGAAAATATCAACCGACGGAGCCGCTGTTGAATTTTCGCCTGATGGAGCCTGTGACTCTGTGCCTGACGGAGCCTGTGACTCTGTACCTGATGCTGCCGGAGCCTGTGACTGCTGATTTCCTGAGCTGCCGCCGCATCCTGCAAGAGCTGTTGCAGCCATCATTGCTGCAAGTACGAGAGCAACTGCCTTTTTTGAATTATGTGCCATAATTAAAATTCCCTCTTTCTAAAAAATAAAAATAATAATTTGTCTGCACCTTCGTGCCCTAACGGCATAAAAACACCCAATTTATCCTCTGAAATCATAGAAAATTAAGGCATTCTGTCTGCCACCATATCAATAATATCATAGCGTTAATTTAATTTCAACCGCTTATTGTCATTTTTATCAATGTACATAAAACAGATAAATTATATTTATGCACTTTGCCACTACAATACTATCTTTTTAAACAGTTTAAACAAATCAGTACTAGAATTTTATTTATTATGCTGATTATATTCCTGTAAAAAATGTACAAATCACTTTTAAGCGAAATATTGATTATATTTCTTATATATTAATTTTCCTGTATTTTTTTGTTAAAAATATCCTTTTAATGCATATTTTTCCCCATATTATGTCAAAATACACAAAGTATAATTTTATATTTATTGCATAATAAGATGTTAAAAGTTTTGTATATTCTCCTAAAAAAATATTGAAAAACCTTAAACGAGCCTGTTTTTCAGTAAATAATGCTCGGTTTTAACAACATTTTGTAAAAATTCATTTTAAAAAATTTTACAATCTGTAATAATTTTTTAAAAGAAAATCCTGAATAAAGCAACCGCAATAAGCACTGCCCCCGACGCTATACTCAGATATTTCTGTTTTATTTTTTTTATTCCGTAAAATTTTTTTCCGATTTTTGCTCCGCAGCACAAAAATACCAGTTGAAAAATCCCACACATAAGCGGAATCCAGTCAGCCGCACCGCCGCTGACTCCTGCTCCCAGACCTGCCGCAAAGGAATCTGCCGACAGTGCAACGCCCATATAGCAAGCCTCCGCAAAATCCACCGCTGATGAGCGGTCTATGTCACATTCAGCAGGATTACGGATAATCCTTATTGTAATTCCAAGCGGTTTTACCGCAAGCGTAAGTATGTTTTCTTTGCGTGGTTTCGGAGGTTTTTTCGGTTTCTCCGCAATCGCTCCGTATATTACATAAGCTCCGAGTACGAACAGCATTATTATTCCGATAAGGTTTCCTGCCCAAATCGGCAGAAAATCCGATATAACCGAACCGAGAAAAACAGCTGCGGCAGTTATCACCGCTGACACAAAGCATATTACAAGTCTTGCCGCAGTTGAAGTCCTTATCCCCCTCATCTCACACGCAACGCCTATTGCAAAAGCGTCAGCACTGAGTGCCATTGACAGCAGCAGCGTTTCAAAAAAATTCATTCTTTCACCGTCCCAACAAGCATAGTCCTTTTCCATACTATGCAAAAACAGTGCAGAGAGTGTGGAGAGTGGAGTGTGGAGTTATTGTCGGATAATTTTACGGAAAAGTTAATATATATGTTAGTGACACAGAAACAGGGGAGTGAAAGTATGGAGTGGCACAGTATGCCGTGCAGTAAGGCAATAAATAAACTGAACACCAATGATAAAAAAGGTCTTTCGTCAGGTGAAGCTAAAAAGCGTCTTGAAAAATACGGATATAACAGGCTTGAACAAAAAAAGAAAAAGGGTATTATCGTTAAATTCTTTTCGCAGTTTGCTGATTTTATGGTTCTTATACTTCTTATTGCAGCTGCTGTTTCGTTTTTTACAGCAATATTCGAGGGGAACGGCGATTTTATCGACCCCGTTATGATTTTGCTCATAGTAATTCTTAATGCGGTTATAGGAACCGTTCAGGAATGTAAAGCCGAAAAGGCGATTGACGCTCTCAAAGAACTTTCGGCACCTCATTCACGGGTTATCCGTGACGGCAGAGTGAAAAGCGTTCTTTCAGACGAACTTGTTCCGGGTGATATAATTTCCGTTGAGGCAGGCGACCTTTTGTGTGCCGACGCAAGACTGATAGACGGTTTTTCGCTTAAAGCGGAGGAATCCTCCCTGACGGGTGAATCTGTTCCATGCGACAAACACCCCGACGCAATTTGTCCGCCTGATACCCCTACTGCCGACAGGGTGAATATGCTCTATTCATCAACCTTTGTCAGTGCCGGACACGGAACAGCCGTTGTTGTTGAAACAGGTATGAACACTCAAATCGGCAAAATTGCCTCTATGATAAATAACGAGGAAATTCCGCAGACGCCATTGCAGAAAAGTCTTGCAAAAACAGGAAAGCTGCTCGGCATAGGTGCAGTAATTATATGTATCATTATATTCGGACTCGGAATGATGCAAAAAGTACCGCCGCTTGATATGTTTATGATTTCAATAAGCCTTGCCGTTGCCGCAATTCCCGAGGGACTCCCTGCCGTTGTGACAATCGTGCTTGCACTCGGTGTGCGAAAAATGGCACTTCACCGTGCAATAGTCCGCCGCCTTTCCGCCGTTGAAACTCTCGGCAGTGCAACGGTAATATGCTCCGACAAAACAGGAACTCTCACACAGAATAAAATGACCGTTGCAAATATTTCAACTCCTGACGGAACAGTGTCTGCACATTCCGACAGCGGAACATTCATACTTTCACTCGCCTCTCTTTGCAACAACAGTATATTGTACAAAAAATCAAACGAATATCACGCCGACGGCGACCCAACCGAAACCGCCCTTGTTATTGCCGCCGCCAATGCCGACCGACCAAAAAACTCTCTCGACGAACAGTTCAGGCGTATAGGCGAAATCCCCTTTGATTCAAAACGCAAACGAATGACCACCATTCACCGCCTTTCAACAGGCGGCTGCCGTATTATTACAAAAGGTGCCCCCGATATTCTGCTTTTACTCTGCCGTTTTGTCCGCACGGAAAACGGCACTGTGCCAATGAGCGACAGCATACGCCGCCGTTTACTGTCGGAAAACGACGCTCTTGCACAAAAGGCAATGCGTGTAATTGCCGTTGCATACAAGGACAGCGGAACCGTTCCCCCGCTTGACGACTCAGCCGAAAAGGGTCTTACATTCTGCGGCTTTATCGGTATGACAGACCCACCCCGTCCACAAGCCAAAGGTGCTGTAACCCGTTGCAAAAAAGCAGGAATACGCCCCGTAATGATAACCGGTGACCATATCGTTACTGCAAAAGCAATAGCATCCCAGCTTGGAATTTTTACCGAAAAGGATAAAGCAATCACAGGCACTGAGCTTGACAAACTCAGTCAGACCGAGCTTCAAAACCAAATATACAACTATTCGGTTTTTGCCCGTGTTTCACCCGAACATAAAGTGCGGATAGTCAAGGCTTTTCAGGCACGGGGTAATGTTGTTGCAATGACAGGTGACGGAGTAAACGACGCTCCTGCTCTCAGCTGTGCCGACATCGGCTGTGCTATGGGAATAGGCGGAACAGATGTAGCAAAAAACGCCGCCGATATGATACTTACCGACGATAACTTCGCAACAATCGTTGAGGCTGTTGAACAGGGACGTGGCATTTTTGAAAACATACGCAAGACCGTACATTTTCTTCTTTCAAGCAACATCGGTGAAATCCTTACTGTACTCTGTTCTTTTCTTCTGCGTTTGCCTTCCCCCTTGCTTGCAATACAGCTTTTGTGGATAAATCTGGTAACTGATTCTCTCCCGGCACTTGCCCTCGGCGTTGAACCTCCTGCCCCGGATATAATGGAAAAAAAGCCGTCAGACACACGCCACAGCATATTTTACGGCGGTATGTCGTTCAACATAATAATAGAGGGCTGTTTTATAGGTGCTGTTGCTTTTTTGGCGTTCACAGCAGGACGTATATTTTTCGACAACGGCGGCGACCCCGTTGTAGGACGTACAATGACTTTTGCCGTACTGAGTTTAAGTCAGCTTGTACATTCCTTCAATCTCCGCAGTGAAAAATCCGTCTTTCAAACAGGAATTTTCAGCAATATCAAGCTCATAGGAGCATTTATTGCCGGAGTAATTATGCAGGTTACGGTGATTTCCGTTCCTGCACTTTCGTCAATCTTCAAAGCTGTACCGCTCACACCGTTTCAGTGGTTTATTACGGCACTTCTGTCCATATCGCCGCTTTTAATTGTTGAAATCGAAAAATTCTTTCAGAATCGACATCACTGATTGTACAACAAAAATGACAATGGGGAAAAAGTAAGTACATACTTTTTCCCCATAATCTATATCAAGCGGCCTTGGAATTCCTGCTCCGCATATTTATATTATATGTATAAAACTTTTGTATGTTACATACAATCAGTTATCCTTGAATTAGTGTAAAGTTAATTCCTGCTCCACAAAATCAACGCAGATACATCTGATATTCAGTTCGGAAAGTATCTGCGTTTTGTCATATATTTTTTCGTTTTTTTGTTTGTAAATCAGAAAAAATGCTGTATAATATAATCATTAACTTTATAAGGAGGACAAAAAATGACCGTTAATACACAACACATAGTTACTATCGCAGCCTATATGATAGGCATTAAGAAATCAATGCTCGAAGATATGTTTTCCGGTGATATTGAAAATTTAAAACAGCTTTACTCGGACAGGGACGCAACTATTATCCGTAATTTATCCAAAATGCGTACAAGTCTTATGCTTAACTTCAAGAAAACAGATACTGAAATCAAGTATAATATGAAAAACCTTGATAAACTTGACTGGTTTGACAAAGAAGATATAAAACAGTTGTCAGATTATGGCATTAAAATAATTCACAGTAACTATAACGCACAAAAGTACACCGAACTGGTCAATAAATACATAAACGAAAATATCGGCAACTGTCAAAGACTCTTTCCTGAATGGGTTAATTGGAATTATATAAAAGACCTGTTTGCCATTCCCGGTTACACAAAGAACGATACACTCAAAAAAGAATTTGCAAAATATATGGCAAATATTGAATACTATCCTTTTCAGCAGTATGTACACTGGAAACCGAGCGATTGCGGCGGAATACTTTACAACGACAAGAAATTTCTCTCGTTCATATATGCACAGCACGGCGATATTTTTATAGGCAAATCAAAATACATAGACGCAGATGAAGCAGTCAAAGAAAGAATATATAATTTCATCAAGGACACAGACCGTGCCGAAATAGTTGTTGACTGCGAAAATTCAGATGTTTATAAGCTGTGCAGTGTTATAACAAGTCTTGATGCCGATGAACTTTCAAAAATCAACAAAATTATTCTTATTGATGATGTAAATACAAACTGTGGCTGGCGGATATTAGAAAAATTCGTAAAAATACCTGTTGAATATATCCTTGTTGACAGGATTAAGGACAACAAAAGTCTTGTCGATATAAAAATGACAGCCTGTGTATGTACGGAACATTATAAAAACTCCGTTTCATCGTTCATTTTACTTTCGAGCGATTCTGATTATTGGGGACTTATGTCCTCACTGCCCGACGCAAAATTCCTTGTAATGTTTGAATATTCAAAGGTCAGCGAAGCAATAAAGAAAACTTTGACTGAACACGATATTTTTTACTGTGCCATTGATGATTTTTATTCGGGCAGAATTGAGGAATTCAAAAAACTTGTGTTGTTTGATATACTGAAACAATATCTTCCCGATATACTTTCACTTAACGGCAGAGAGCTTGCATCAAAAATTTATGAAGAAGCCCGTATTGACGCTAACGACAAAGAAATGGAATATTTCTTTAAAAAATACATACAAACCCTGAAACTTGTAATAGACGATGATGGAAACATTAGTGTGAAAATAAATACGTAATTGATATATATTTTTTTCAATTAAAATATCACAGTCAGACTCATTTTGTCATTGTCCCTAAAACCACAAAATGATTATTTCTAATAAGAAACAATTGTAATAACATAAAATTAAAGAATGCCCCGATACGCAATCTGCGTGTCGGGGCATTCGACCGGTTGCGGAGAATGGATTTGAATCAACAATATTCGTGTTATGAGGAATCGATCTTCGCAATTTTATAATTCAGATACAGATAAAAACATCGTTTTCCGATTAGAAAATAATATATTTACCTCAGATTGCCTCGTGATAAATTTGTGAAACCTCTGTTTTGTCAAAAACCTTTGGTGCATTGTTGAGGTTGCCGATTGATATTTTCATACAGTTGTCGGTCATCCAATCCACATCATCGTGAGTAATGCCCAAATCACCCAGCTTCACTTCAAGGTCAATCGACTTCAAAAATTGCCTTATGCTGTCGGCACAGTCGTTTTCGTCCTTACCGCCGAGTATTTTTGAAACCTCTGCAAACTTTTCGGGAAGTGATGATACAGACCTTTCAACAATAATAGGTGTAAGTGCCGCAAGACCTCTGCCGTGAACAATATTCTTTAATCCTGACGCAGGATGTTCCATACCGTGTGCCGCTGAAACACCCGCAACACCTATTACCATACCGCCGAGAGTAGATGCAAGGCTTACAGCCTCCCACGCATCGTCATTTTCATAATTCTGAATAAGTGCAGGAAGATTTTTTGCAAGAAGCTTTATTGCAAGCAAAGCCTGAATATCAGTCAGCGGATTTGATTTCTTTGATGTATAAGCCTCTAATGAATGAGTAAATGCGTCAAAGCCTACTGATGACAGAATATGCTTTGGCATTGTTTTCATTACATCGGGGTCAATGACTGAAACACTCGGCAAGATATTCATTGTATAAAGTGCCTTTTTGTCCTTGGTTTCGGGATTTGTCAGAACGGCAATCTGGTTTCCCTCACTGCCCGTTCCGCAAGTGGTAGGAATAAGGATAATAGTCATTGCTTTTTCGCTTTGCTTCAAGCCGAATATATAGTCTGAAATATCGCCGTCATTTTTCATACAGAATGCAATGCTTTTTGCTGCGTCCATAATAGAACCGCCGCCAACACCGAGTATCATATCGCAGCTTTCTTTTTTTGCAAGTTCAACCCCGTCATAAACGGTTGTGGTAAGCGGATTTTGTGTAACCTTGTCAAATATTACTGATTCAACATCGTTTTCTTTTAATTTAGTAATAACCTTATCAAGCAGACCTGATTTTTTTGTGCTGTTTCCGCCTGTTACAACAAGTACTTTTTTGCCATAGTCCTTGCAGACCGTTCCTACCATATCGGTTTTTCCCTTTCCGAACATAAGATTTACGGGAAGTGAATAATTAAAATTCATAACATTTACCTTCTTTTTATGATACTGTTTCTGTTTAAAATTGCGGGTGCAGGGGTATCATACCCCTGCCGGGGTCAAGGGCGAGCAGCCCTTGCAGGGTTCGGGACAGCGTTCCGACATCTTTTGTGATAATAAGAGGACGCAGCCAGTTAAAAATGTGCGTCCTCCCGATAATTTAAAAAATAATATTATTTTTCGAGTGCCTTTACCGACTCGGCAATGATTTCAGCTGCCTTGTCACAATGTTCTTCTTTAAGAATAAGCGGCGGTACCATACGGATAATGTTTGAACCTATTGCCGTAACAATAAGTTTTCTGTTGAAACATTCGTGCTTAATATCTACTGCATTAAATCCGTCCTCAAATTCAACGCCGACAAAAAGTCCAAGTCCACGAACCTCTTTTACATGTGGAACAACTTCTCTGAGCTTATTCATAAAGTATTCGCCCATTTTCTTTGCGTTGCCCGCCAAATCCCTGTCAAGCAGTTCGGTAATCTGAGCAAGAGATGCCGCACAGGCAACAGGGTTGCCGCTGTATGTACTGCCGTGAGAACCGCTTGTGAAATACTTTGCAACTTCGTTTGTTGCACAGATTGCACCAATAGGAAGTCCGCCGCCCATAGCCTTAGCCATTGATACAATATCAGGCTTAATGCCGTAGTGCATATATGCCATAACCTCACCGGTTCTGCACCAACCTGCCTGAACCTCATCAAGACAAAGCAACAAGCCTTTTTCGTTACAAAGTTTTCTAAGACCTGTCATAAATTCCTTGGTAGCCGGGTGTACGCCGCCTTCGCCCTGTACAGGCTCAATCATAATTGCGATTGTGTTCTCGGTAACCGCGTCTTCAAAGGCTTTGAGATTATTGTATTCAGCATATTTAAAGCCCGGAGTCATCGCTCCGAAGCCTTTCTGAATTGCAGAATCAGGCTGACCTGTTGCCGACATTGAACCGAAGCTTCTGCCGTGGAAACCCATTTTTGCTGTGATAATTTCGTATTTATCGGGGCCGTATTTATCTACACCGTATTTTCTTGCGAGCTTAATCATAGCTTCGTTTGCTTCTGTACCTGAGTTTTGGTAGTAAATCTTGTCCATACCTATTGTATCGCAGATTTTCTTTGCGAGCAGTGCCTGAGGAATTGTATAAGGATAGTTGAATGTATGAATGAGGTCAGCCGCCTGTGACTGAATAGCCGCAATAACCTTTTCGTTGCAGTTGCCGGCACTGTTTACGGCAATACCCGCATAGAAGTCAAGATATGCGTTGCCTTTTTCATCATAGATGTACATATCCTTAGCTGTTTCAGCGATAAAATCGAAACGCTCATAGGTTTCAATCATATACTTGTTTACCAGTCCTTTTAATTCTTCGGCGGTAAGTCCTGTTTCACTGAGTTTCATAGTAAATTCCTCCAAAAATTTATAAATTATAATTTTTTGATACCAAGATAATCCATCTTGATTTTTACATAGCTTTCAATCAGCTGTACACACTGCTCAATACCAACCTTTTCGCTGTTAAGAGTAAGGTCATAGTTGATTGGGTTTGTCCAGTAGTTACCTTTGGTGTAATACTTATAGTAGTTGGCACGGTATTTGTCGGTTGTAACTATATTCTTTTCGGCAACGCTTTCATTTACCTGCATATGCTCCATTGTTCTCTTTAAGCAGAAATCACGGGGAGCCTCAATATACAGGCTTATTACATTATCTCTGCCCCTGAGTATCCAGTCTGCACACTTGCCGACGATTACGCACGACTGCGTATCCGCAAGTTCCTCAATAATCTTTTTCTGATACTCAAAAAGTGTATCGTCAGAAACAAATTTCCCCTTTGTTATATAGCTGCTTGCTCTTGGCAAGCCTTTCATAAAAGCTGCAAAACCGCCTTTATTTCTTATACGCTCATTAACCTCGTTAAAAAGCTCTTCATCAAGACCGCTGAGCTGAGAGGCAAGGGTAAGAATTCTGTTTTCGTAGCAGGATATTCCCAGATCCTTTGCAACCTTTGAGGCAATTTCCTTTCCGCCGCTGCCAAAGCCACGGGCAACCGTAATAACAATATTATCCATTTGCGACTGCCTCCGTTTTATCTTTCTGGTCTTTAAGGAATCTCGACAGAAATTCTCTTGTTCTCGGATTTTTCGGATTATAGAAAAGCTCGTGCGGCGGAGCGTCTTCTACAATATATCCTCTGTCCATAAATATAGTTCTTGTAGATACATCTCTTGCGAATGCCATTTCGTGAGTAACAATTATCATTGTAAGACCTGTATGTGCAAGCTCTTTCATAACATTAAGAACATCTCCGACCATCTCAGGGTCAAGTGCCGAAGTAGGTTCGTCAAAAAGCAGAACCTCCGGGTTCATACACAATGCTCTTGCAATAGCAACACGCTGTTTTTGTCCGCCGGAAAGCTGTGACGGATATGCGTTGATGTACGGTGCCATACCTACCGCTTTAAGATGCTTTATTGCACGGTCAAAGGCTTCTTTTTTAGATTCGTGCAGGACGCTTGTAACGGCAATCATACAGTTTTTGAGTACAGTCATATTATCAAAAAGGTTAAACGACTGAAAAACCATACCTACCTTTGAACGATATTCGTTGATTTCCTTTTGCTTATCTGCAACCTCCTTGCCGTGAAAGAAAATCTTGCCATCGGTCTGTTGTTCAAGTTTATTGATACAACGCAGTAATGTTGATTTACCTGAACCCGATGAACCGACAATACAGATAACCTCACCTTTCTCAACAGCAAAGTCTATTTTTCTGAGAACCTGATGTTCGCCGAATGATTTACTCAGATTTTCAATAGCAATAACCTTTTCTGATGTTTTTTCTGACATAGCTTAATACCTCCTTATGCTGACTCCTGCATATACTCAACTGCAAGCTCGTAGTCTTTCTTCTTTGCGAGTTTCTTTTCAAGCAAGAGGAATACACGGTTAAGTACAAAGCAAAGTATAAAGTAGATAATTGCAATTACAAGATATGACTCGAAGTATTTGTAATATGTACCGCCGGCTGTCTTTGCAACAAGGAACAGCTCTGCAACACCGATAACATTAAGAACTGATGTCATTTTGAGGTTTGTAAGGAATGTATTAACCATTTCAGGAACAACATTCTTGAAAGCCTGCGGAAGAACTACTCTGAACATAGTAAGCATAGGTGACATACCGAGTGACCACGCACCCTCTTTTTGTCCTTTGTCGATAGAATTGATACCGCCTCTGACTGTTTCTGCCATATAAGCACCGGTATTAAGAACAGTAACAAGAATACCTGCAAATATAGGAGAAATCTTTACATTTGCCTGTAATAAGCCGTAGTAAACTATCATACCCTGTACTATCATTGGTGTTCCTCTGAAAATCTCAACATAAACAACGCAGATAATTTTTAATGTTCTCATCAAAATACGCTTGATTATGTTATCTTGTTTGTTGATTTTAATATCCTGAACCATACCTACAAGGTATCCTACAATAAAACCTGCAAGCGTACCTATTACTGAAATATATAATGTTATCCAAAGACCTTCAAGGAACATAGATCTGTATTCATAGGCTATATATACTACCCATTCAAAGATATTACTCGGATCGGAAAAATTCATACGGTTTTCTCCCCTTATATTTTCAATTACTATTCTTTAAGAGTATCTGTGGCTGCCCGTTAAAGCAGCCACAGTTTTTTCTTATTTAATAAATATTTGTCTGCTTATGATGCAGCCGGCTGATTCTCTATTGCCTCCTGCATAAGCTTGTCCATAGTTTCCTTATCGTTCCAGCCTATGTCGTCCATAGCTTTCTGGAGTTTATCCCTGAATTCTGTATCGTTCTTTCTTGTTGCGATACATACATTGGTCATTTCCTGGTCGTTCTGGAATGTATCTTTTTCGTCAAGCTGAATAAGCTTCAGATCCTTGTTTGTAAGTAATGCAGACTCCGCTGTCGGTACATCAATAACGGCAACATCGGCAACACCGTTTGAAACCGCAAGGAATACTTCACCTGTTGTTTCGTAGTTAGCACCTTTAACTACATCAGGAATCTGGTCAAGCAAATCAACCCAGCCTGTACCGAGCTGTGTTGTAACTTTTACATTCTTGCCTGCAAGCTGTGACAAGCCTGTTACTGAGGCAAGTTCTGAATCTGCTTTTACAACAATGCAGTTATCTCTGTAATAATAAGGCTCAGTAAACGCATACGATTTTTCTCTTACTGCTGTTCTGCCCATACCGGCGATAATACAGTCATATTCGTTAGCATCAAGTCCAAGACCGATTGAATCCCATTCAACCTTGTGAACTTCTACTTCCATACCGAGTTTATCAGCAAGCTTTTTTGCTACCATAACATCATATCCGTAAGCGTATGTGTTCTGTCCGTAAATCTTTACAGCCTTATCACCGTTTGCTACATCTTCACTTGTCTGAGTCCAATTAAACGGTGCATAAGTACATTCCATACCTACACGAAGAACCTTTTTTTCGTCGGTTGACTCTGCGGCACTTGAATCTGCTTTGCTTTCAGCAGGTGATGAACTGCCTGATGTTCCCGAACCGCTACAACCTGCCATCAATGCCATACTCATACAACCTGCCATTGTGAGTGCTAAAAGTTTTTTGATTCTGCTTTTCATTATTATCCTCTCCCTAAAAAATAATTATGAAAAAAGGTGTCATTTCAATTTGCTGAACGCTTTTGGTTCAGCAGATCGAAGTGACACCTTTGTCCCCTTGTTAAAACCGAAAAGGGCGTCACTTCCATTTGCTGAACATTTAAGTTCAAACAGAAGTGACGCCTTTGTCCCTTTTTCAAGATTGGTTATTCATCAGAAAATTATACTGAGTTTTAAACTAAAAAAGTCACTTTCGGAATTCTGCAAATCATTCTGCATAATCCTAAGTGACCTCATTGTCTTAGCTTACTTTTATATCAAGCGGTTTGTTTCGCTTGGTATGGTCGTATTATAAACTTTCTATTCCAAATTTGCAAGAGGGTATTTTTAATTTTCTGAAAGTTTGTTAATTTATCATCAATTAAAATAACTTTTAAAATGATTTGTGTTTATTTTATGATATATTTTGTGTGGTTTTGTAAGATTTTAACACACTATTTTCAAAAAAATAATTATTTGTTCTTATTTTTATTGTGTTTCTTTTCATTACATCATATTCAGAAATATAATTTATGAAATAAATGTGCAAAATATCCCCATTTATATTGAAAATCTACATATTTATTGTTATAATACTTAATAAATATGTAGATTAGTTTGTATTTTTATCAGAAAGGACGATTTTAAAAATGGCTACAAGCAATAATGCTAATATAGGCTTTGAAAAACAAATATGGAATGCCGCCTGTGTTCTTTGGGGACATATTCCTGCGGCAGAATACAGAAAGGTTATTGTAGGTCTTATCTTCCTGAGGTATATTTCAAGTGCATTTGAAAAACGCTATCAGGAGCTTGTCGATGAGGGCGACGGTTTCGAGGACGACAGGGACGCTTACACAGAAGAAAATATTTTCTTTGTACCTGTGGACGCTCGTTGGAGCAAAATAGCTTCGGCGGCACATACACCCGAAATAGGCACAGTTATAGACGACGCTATGAGGGCTATTGAAAAAGAAAACCCTACTCTTAAAAATGTTTTGCCGAAAAATTACGCAAGTCCTGATTTAGACAAGCGTGTTCTGGGTGATGTTGTTGACCTGTTTACAAATGTTGATATGGGCGACACAGAAGACAGCAAAGACTTACTCGGCAGAACCTACGAATATTGTATTCAGCAGTTCGCCGCCTATGAGGGTGTTAAGGGCGGTGAGTTCTACACTCCGGCAAGTATCGTTAAAACTATTGTTGCAATACTTAAACCGTTCAAAAACTGCCGTGTATATGACCCTTGCTGTGGCAGTGGCGGTATGTTCGTACAGAGTGCAAAATTCATTCAGGCACACAGTGGCAAGCGTGGAGAAATTGCCGTTTACGGTCAGGAATCCAACGCTGATACCTGGAAAATGGCAAAAATGAATATGGCTATTCGTGGCATTGACGCTGATTTCGGAGCATATCACGCTGACACATTCTTTAATGATTTACATAAAACGCTTAAAGCAGATTTTATTATGGCTAATCCTCCTTTTAACCTTTCTAACTGGGGACAGGATAAGCTCAAAGACGATGTTCGCTGGAAATACGGAATACCGCCTGCCGGAAATGCCAACTATGCGTGGATTCAGCATATGATACATCATCTTGCACCTAACGGAAAAATCGGTCTTGTGCTTGCTAACGGTGCTTTGTCTTCTCAGTCAGGCGGTGAGGGTGAAATAAGAAAAAATATCATTCAGGCTGACCTTGTAGAAGGCATTGTAGCTATGCCGACACAGCTTTTTTACAGCGTTACAATTCCCGTTACGCTCTGGTTTATTTCAAAAAACAAAAAGCAAAAAGGCAAAACTCTGTTTATTGACGCACGAAAAATGGGATATATGGTTGACCGTAAACACAGGGATTTTACCGACGAGGATATACAGAAGTTAGCAGATACATTCAGTCAGTTTCAGGACGGAACGCTTGAAGATGTAAAAGGTTTTTGTGCAGTAGCCGACCTTAAAGAGATTGAAAAACAGGATTTTATTCTTACTCCGGGACGATATGTAGGCATTGAGGAACAGGAAGACGACGGCGAACCGTTTGAAGAAAAGATGACCCGTCTAACATCAGAACTGTCGGATATGTTCAAAAAATCCCACGAACTCGAAGAAGAAATCCGCAAGAAGTTAGGGGCGATTGGGTATGAAATATAAGTTAGAACAAATATGCACCACTATAACTGATGGTTCACATTATAGTCCAAAAGCTGTTGAAAACGGTTATCCAATGTTTTCTGTAAAAGATATGTTGGAATATGGATTTGATTATTCAAAATGCAAAAAAATCTCAGGTGAAGATTTTGAAAAAATGAAAAAAGGAGGTTGTGTTCCACAAAAAAATGACATTTTAGTAGCCAAAGATGGAAGTTATTTAAAGCAAATATTTTTATGTAATGAAACAAAAGATGAGGCAATTTTATCGTCTATTGCTATTTTCAGACCTAATACTGAATATGTTATACCTGAATACTTGTGTTATTTGTTAAAATCACCTGATGTGTATAATTACATTTCATCGAATTGCGTATCAGGTTCAGCATTACCAAGAATAGTGTTAAAGGATTTTAAACAGGTAACAGTGAACATTCCTAAATTGGAACAACAAGAAAAGGTTATAAGCGTTTTAAAGCCATTAGATGACAAAATCAAACTTAATATTTCTATAAACAATAATTTAATGAAACAAGTTACTGCAAAATTCCATGATATGTTTAGCAAATATGATAATGATATTTCCGTTTACAGCACATTAGGAACTATTGCTAAATTCAAGTATGGAACAATGCCTAAAAAAGAAAAGTTAGGAACAGGAAACTATGTGGCTTTCAGTGGTTATCAAATAGTTGGCTTATATCCCGAAGTAATGTATTCCGAACCACAACTTATTATCGTTGCCCGTGGTGTTGGTGGTTGTGGAGATATAAAGTACACACCAGCAAACTGTTATCTAACAAATCTTGCAATCGCAATCATTACCACTTGTGTTGAACACGATGATTATTTATATCATTATCTACGACTTCACGATACTAAAGTAATGAATACTGGCTCTGCTCAACCACAAATTACAGTATCAACACTTGAAAAGTACGAAATTCCCATTCCAAGCGACAATGAATTATCAGAATTTTCGGATTTCGTGAAGCCATTCAAAGAGCTATACAGAACTAATGCTGCTGAAAATAAACAATTAACGGCTTTAAGAGATAGTTTGTTACAAAAACTTATGTCAGGCGAGCTTGATGTTTCAGAAATTGATATTTAAGCCGCTAAATTATTGTTTATACAAATCAACCATATTTTTTTGAAAGGAAACAGATAATTATGAGCTTTACAATGTCTCTTGAACAGGTAAAAAAGACTCTTATTGCTAACGGTTTTACGATTGCAAATGAAAAGAGAAGTGGAAACAATCTTGCAACAGTCCTAAATCTTTCAAATGGTTGTATTATCAACTGTTGGGATAGCGGTAAAGTAAATCTGCAAGGTAAAAATACTCAGGAGGTTATGAGTATATTGCATAATTCAACTTTGAAAACGACAGCTAATAAAAAAGTTTTTGTTGTCTATGGTCATGACACAAATGCTCGAACTCAACTTGAAGCTATGCTAAGAAGGTGGGATTTAGAACCTCTTATTTTAGATCAGCTTATTTCTTCTGGTCAAACAATAATTGAAAAGCTTGAAGAATACACAAGCCAAGTTGATTTTGGAATCGTTTTAGCAACACCAGATGATATTGGGTATCCTAAAAATGATGAATCAAAAAAGCAGTATCGAGTAAGGCAGAATGTTGTTCTTGAACTTGGAATGTTACTTTCTCGAATTGGTCGTGATAAAGTTGCTATTCTTCTATCACAGGCAGAAACAATGGAAAAGCCGTCTGATATAGATGGTCTTATCTATATACCATTTAAAAATAATGTAGAAGAAGTGAAGTTATCACTTGCTAAAGAAATGCAAAACAATGGTTATACACTTGATATTGCTAAACTTTAATACATAAGGAGGTCAATTATGCCGGGATTATACACAGAAGCCGATTATGAAAACTCTGTAATTGAGCTGTTCAGAAATGATTTGGGATACGATTACGCATACGGTTTTGATATTGAAAGAGATTATTGCAATCCGTTATATGAAGAAGTATTAACTGACGCTCTTTATCGTCTGAACAGAGGACTGCCTGATGATGCTATTCAGGACGCATTGTTCAGGCTGAAAAACTTTGAAAACGGAGAACTTGTGCAGAAAAACGCTGTCTTTATGGACTATCTGCAAAACGGTATTCCTGTAAGATTTTTTGTTGACGGTGAGGAGCGTTCCTCTATCGTTTATCTTGTTGACTATAAAAATCCCGACAATAACTCCTTTATCGTTGCTAATCAATGGACATTCATTGAAAACAGCAACAAACGCCCCGATGTAATTCTGTTTCTGAACGGTTTGCCTGTTGTTCTGATTGAGTTAAAATCGCCGTCCCGTGAAGAAACAGATGTGTCTGAGGCATACAGGCAACTTAGAAACTATATGATGGAAATTCCGTCAATGTTCATTTACAACGCTATTTGTGTAATGAGCGACCAGCTGACTTCAAAAGCGGGTACAATTACCTCAGGTGAAGACCGCTTTATGGAATGGAAAACAAAGGACGGAGATTACGAAAACACACAGTATGCACAGTTTGACACTTTCTTTGAGGGAATATTCAAAAAAGAAAGACTGCTTGATATAATAAAGAATTTTATATGCTTTTCTAACGAGGGTATAAATTCTTTTAAAATTCTTGCAGGCTATCATCAGTATTTTGCGGTAAGAAAAGCTATTGAATCCACAAAACACGCAACACTTACGGACGGTAAAGGCGGTGTATTCTGGCACACACAGGGAAGCGGAAAGTCGCTTTCTATGGTGTTTTATGCTCATTTATTACAGGAAACACTAAACAGCCCGACAATCGTTGTACTGACCGACAGAAACGACCTTGACAATCAGCTTTACAGTCAGTTTGCAAAGTGCAAGGATTTTTTAAGGCAGGAACCGATACACGCTGAAAGCCGTGAACATCTGAAATCCCTGCTTGCCGGCAGACAGGCAAACGGCATTATTTTTACAACAATGCAAAAGTTCGAGGAATCGCACGAACCGCTTTCAGAACGCAATAATATAATTGTTATGGCAGATGAAGCACACCGGGGACAGTATGGACTTACAGAAAAGATAAAAATAACCAAAAACGAAAAGGGCGAAGATATTGCAAAGCGTGTTACAGGTACAGCCCGTATTATCCGCAACACTTTGCCAAACGCTACATACATTGGCTTTACAGGTACGCCTATATCCTCAAAAGACCGTAGCACCCGTGAAGTATTCGGAGATTATATCGACATTTACGATATGACACAGGCAGTAGAGGACGGAGCAACACGACCTGTTTATTATGAAAGCCGTGTAATCAAACTGAATCTTGACGAGAAAACTCTTAAACTTATTGATGATGAATATGACATTATGGCAAATAATGCTGATGAAGAAGTCATACAAAAAAGCAAGCGTGAACTCGGACAAATGGAGGCAATTCTCGGCAACGACAATACGGTTAATTCATTAGTTTGCGATATTCTCGACCATTACGAGAACAACCGTGAAAATTTGCTTACAGGCAAAGCAATGATTGTTGCATATTCCCGACCTATTGCGATGAAAATATACCATCGTATTCTTAAACTTCGCCCTGCCTGGACAGAAAAAGTGGCTGTAGTTATGACATCAGGAAACAATGACCCGGAAGAATGGCATAAAATTATCGGCAACAAACAACACAAAGACGAACTCGCAAAAAAATTCAAGGATAATAACAGTCCGCTTAAAATTGCCATTGTTGTAGATATGTGGCTTACGGGATTTGATGTTCCGTCGCTTGCTACTATGTATGTTTACAAGCCTATGTCAGGACATAATCTTATGCAGGCAATCGCCCGTGTAAATCGTGTATTCCGAGATAAAGAGGGCGGACTTATTGTAGATTATGTAGGCATTGCAACCGCTTTAAAACAGGCAATGAATGACTATACTGTCCGTGATAAAAAGAATTACGGCAATACTGATGTATCAAAGGTTGCTTATCCTAAATTTATGGAAAAATTGTCAGTATGCCGTGACAAATTTCACGGATACGATTATTCAAAGTTTAAAACAGGCACTGATCTTGAACGGGCAAAAACAATAAGCGGTGCTGTAAACTTTATTATGGACAGAGAGAAAATCGAAGACAAGGATTCATTTGTCAAAGAAGCACTTATGCTGCGTCAGGCATTATCTCTTTGTTCGTCCATTGTCGATGAGGACAGCCGTTTTGAAGCCGCATTTTTTGAAGCTGTGCGTGTTCTTGTACTAAGGCTTACGAATACAGGAACAGGAAAGAAAATTTCCCTCCCTGAAATGAACGCAAGAATCAACGAATTATTAAAACAAAGTATCAAAAGTGAGGGTGTAATAAATCTTTTTTCGGATATTAAAGAGGAATTTTCGCTGTTTGACCCTGAATTTCTTGAAGAAGTTGCAAATATGAAAGAAAAAAATCTTGCTGTTGAACTTCTGAAAAAACTTATTGCAGAACAGGTGTCCGTTTATCGCAGGACAAATGTTGTTAAGTCCGAAAAATTCAGCGAAATTATGCAGCGTTCTCTTAATGCTTATCTTAACGGTATGCTGACAAATGAAGAAGTCATTGAAGAAATGCTGAAACTCGCAAAACAAATTGCCGCAGCACACAAAGACGGAGAAAAACTCGGTCTTACAGCAGACGAGCTTGCCTTTTATGACGCTCTTACAAAGCCACAGGCAATCAAGGATTTTTACGAAAATGACGAACTGATTGCAATTACAAAGGAACTGGCAGATACTCTACGCAAAAACAAAACAATCGACTGGCAGAAAAGGGACTCCGCAAGGGCAAAAATGCGTATGCTTATCAAAAAACTTCTCAGAAAACATAAATACCCGCCTGAGGGTATGGAAGACGCTGTTCAGACCGTTATGACACAGTGCGAACTCTGGACAGACAATGTAATGGATATTTAAAAACTTAATATTATCTTTGTCTTTTGACTGTATTTTTTCCGCTCAGAACAATATCAATCTTTTCTTCATCACAATCTTTAAATGCAACATTGTAATCTTGTGTGTTTTTATTAAAGGCTGCAAAAAGTTCTTTCGTGTCCTGTTCAGAATAGAGTTGTTCAACCTGATTTTTGGTAAGTGTCCTGTAACACATTTTCTGACCGCCGAGTAATACTTCTGACTTCAATCTTGTATTTACCTTTGAATTTCGGTTGACCGAGAAAACATCTTCTTTATTCTGTTTCTTTTCAGGATAAAGCAAATTAAAAATATACTCTTTGTTCTGTGGAAGAAACGCAAGGCGAATTTTACCGTCCTTTGTCGGCAAGACAACAAATCTGTCTTTTTCTTCATTCAACTTTGCAAGCTGTTCTTTGTCAATTATAAGAAACTCAGGCTTTACACCAAGCTGTTTTGCAATTTGTTTCAGATTGTCATAATCAGCCAATGAAGTATAGCGTTTGTTGTGCCTTTCAAGCAAATGTATGTCTTCAACTTCCAATGCTTTTTGTAAAAGCTGTTTCTCTTTTGCTTTTTTCGGTTTTTGTTTCAGCTTCAACAACAAGAGTCTTTTTTATATTTTTCTTATTGTTACGCTCATTCTTGCTATGAGAAATTCGGGAAATGATTCGTTTAATATTTATGACACAACTATCATTGTTCCATTTTATATCAGACCATTTAAGACCGCATATTTCCGCTTCTCTCATTCCTGTTGCAAGAGCAAGTTCCACAGCAAAACCAAGTCTTTCGGTTTTTGTGTTTTCCATAATTCTGACTTGTTCATCTTTTGTAAGATAACGGATTTCTTTTTGTTTGACTGTCGGTATTTTTGCACCGTCGCAAACATTTTCGACAGACTGAAACAAGGAGTTACTCTGATATAATAGCGACTCCTTGTTTACTATCAGAAAGAAAAAAATATTTTATCTCCTGTTGTTTATAAAAATTTTCAAGCAATATGGGTATTTTAAGGGTAATGAATTTCTGATTATTACTCACTACTGGTACAATTTTTAAAAATTTCGTTATATATAACAAAAAACGCTTGTAAACTGTTACATTTACAAGCGTTTTTCATAAATTTGTGGTTGCGGAGGCTGGATTTGAACCAACGACCTTCGGGTTATGAGCCCGACGAGCTACCTAGCTGCTCCACTCCGCGATATATAACTATCTCTTTTTTAAAGTGCTTAATTAGTATATCACTTTGAAAACTTAATGTCAAGAGTTTTTAAAAAATTTTTTTATAATATTTTAATATAAATACAGATTAAAAACTGACACTCAAATAATCTGATGTTTTTTAATTTACTCTCAATAATATATTCAAAAACTGCCGCCTGAATGTTTTTTTCAGACAGCAGTTTCAATTTATTATATCTTTGCTTTTGAAGCATATTTTTTGTAATCAGCGTTCCATTTTTTCGCAAGCCCGGCATCATTGCGGCGATCCTCAAAAAAGTCATAGTTTTTTTTGAGGTATTGCCCTAAGTGCATTGTCAGCTTTCTTGCGCCTCTTGTGTTGAGGTGGTTGCCCTTATCTCTTGTATCCGTTTGCCAGTCTATACCGTACTGACTTCTGTCTATTTCATAGTCAATAAACGGTATTCCTTTGCTATCGGCATATTGCTGTACAGCGTTATGCTTTTCATATTTCCATGATGACGCAGACGGAATCTGAACAAACAAAACCTTAATACCGTTGTCCTCACAGATTTTTACAAATTGGTCAAGAAAAGTCCTTACGGTAAACGATATTGGTTTTACCTTGTCCGTTTTAATCATATATTCGTCTTTGTTGCAAGGCTTTACAGCATTGCTTACAAACTGTCCTTTTGTATATGACAGCCATTTATATTCAGGCTGCCTGAACATTTCCTGAGCACTTACATCTTTCCATCTGTCGTGGTAACGCAATACAGGCAATACTCCCTGTGCGGCATAGTCAAGCGTATCAGTAATTTCCTCGGTTCTGTCACCATATGTAAAAATCATATCAGTTTCAAGAATTACAAGCTTTGGTTTATGAAACTGCATTACTTCATTAAGCACATTTACCGCTTCCGACATTCTCTGACGGCCTTCACCGCTGACATAAGAAGTAATTCCGTAATTATGCCAGAGTTCAAGCGGCGAAAAACCCGAATATGCGTCACTGTTGCCGATTATTGCAACATCTATGCTGTTTGTCGGTTCCGCATAAAAACCTCTTGCGTTAGGATTCAGCATACCGTCTCTCTTTGAGTTGCCTTTTGGCATCATCATATAGCCTGAACCTACAAGCAGCATTACAAGAATAAGGAAAAACGCTGTTGCTCTTATGAACTTTTTGGTATATACTTTTACTTTTTCCATAATATCTCCTAAAACTGTGCATAGATAGATTCAACCTGAGCATAGTTATCGCCGTATGCACCAAAGATAACTATAACCATAATCAGTCCAATCATAACAGGCCATTTGATGAGTATTCTTGAATTTGCAACGGCTACTTTCAGGTCGCAGTCTTTTTCCCTGATACTTGCAACAATGAGCATTGCAACAACGCCGAGTATCAGTATTGCAAAATCGGGAGCGTCTGTTCCGAGCGTAAATATACTTCCGCTTGTTATATCGCCAAACGAGAACGAGCTGAAAAGCTGACAGAACATTCTGCCAAAATCATTGAGGTCATTTACCCTGAACAGCATCATACCGATATTTACAAGTATAAAGGTACGAAAAACTCTGAACGCTGAAAAATACTTTCCGTTGCGGTCAATATGTGTTTTGTCAAAGAATTTGAGGAACAGCGGTTCAAGCAGCATTCCGAGCAGCATAATGAAATAGTAATACAAGCCATATACTACATATTTCCAGCTTGCTCCGTGCCACAAGCCTGTTCCGAACCATACAACAAGCAACGCAGCCGCTGACGGAATAAGACTTCCGAAAAATCTGTTAAGCTTGTTCTGTGCTTTTTTGCTGAGCTTCATAAACGGAGCCGACAGCGACACAGGATAAAATACATAGTCCTTGAACCATGAACCGAGCGTGATATGCCATCTTCTCCAGAATTCATTGATTGACTTTGAGAAGAACGGCTGTCTGAAATTAGGTGCAAGGTCAATGCCGAATATCTTCGCACAACCCGACATAATATCAATACAGCCCGAAAAATCCGTATAAAGCTGTAATGTATATGCCATAATTGCAACGGCTACCGTTAAGCCGCCGTATGAAGTGTAATCATTGAAAACCGTGTTTGCGATAAACGACGCACGGTCTGAAATCACGAGCTTTTTGAAGAAGCCCCAGAGTATAAGCGTAACACCGGCTGTAAAGTTTTCGTTTGAATATTTATGTCCTGTTACAAGCTGCGGTGCAAGCTGATCGTATCTTCCGATAGGACCTTCCGTCATCTGCGGGAAAAAACCGAGAAACAGTGCCAGCTTTGCGGCGTTTGTCTCGGGCTTGCATCTTCCACGGTAAACATCAACAACATAGCCTATCGCCTGAAGTGTATAATACGAGATACCCAGCGGCAGTGCAATGTATATGAACGGAATGACATCATGCAGATTGAACATTGAAAGGAACATATTTCCCTGTTCCGCAAAAAAGTTAAAATATTTAAGAAAAAGAAGAATACCTAAATTTATTACAACTGCTATTGCAACAACGCCTTTTTTCTTTTTCGTAACTGATGCTTTAAGCACCTTTTTTTCGTCTTTGGATAGGTCTTTTTTTGCAATATTGAATTTATCCTGAATTTTTCCAAGATGAATACCGCAAAAATAGATTGAAACTGTCGTTGCAAGAAGAAAAGCAGTCAGAAATCCATTCATAAACATATAGAATGCATAACTGCCTGCTAAAAGTACAAGCCATCTGTGCTTTACGGGAACTATTAAGTAAAGCAGATACACGACACCAACAAACCCAAAGAAATACAGGTATGATGTATATGTCAAGCTCTACTTCCTCCTTAGTCCTCTAACTTCTGAATAAGTGCATAGATTGTTTCGGCTGATTTGAAGTTTTCGGGTACAAGGTCAATCGGTGTGATTTCAACATCAAACTCATCGCTGATTTTTGCAACAAGAGTAATAATGCTGAGTGAATCGAGTATGCCTGATTCTATAAGGTTATCTTCCTTTGTAAAATCAACACCCGGTTTAACCTCTTCAAGAATTTTAAGTAAATCTTCCATTTCAGTTTCCTCCATTATAATGTTTTAAAATTGTTTTTGAGCCATACACGGTCTATTTTGCCGTTGCTGTTGTATGGCATTGACGGTATTTTTATAATTTCCGACGGCATCATATATTCGGGAACACGCTTTTTAAGACTTTCTAAAACCACGTCCTTGTCCGATGTTCCCTGATATATCAGTATAATTTTGTCGGAAGAAGCATCATACAGACACGCATTTACCTGTACTCCGTCGGTAACACCGGCAGCCGCCTCAATTTCACCGAGTTCAATACGGTAGCCCATATGCTTTATCTGAAAATCTTTTCGGCCGCAGTAAATCAATTCTCCGTATTCGTTGTACTTTACAATATCGCCTGTTTTATACACCGTTTCGGGATAAGCACTGTTGAGCGGATTCTGAACAAATACGGCGTTTGTTTTTTCGGGATTGTTGTAATATCCTGCGGCAAGGAATGAACCTCTTACAAAAAGCTCTCCCTCTTCACCCGTTTTACACTCTTTTCCCTCGTCGTTTACAACCATAACGTCGCAGTTGTTGCAGGCATTTCCGATAGGCAGTGACTCGCCGTCCTCAAAGCTGCGGTTTACAACATAGTATGTACATATATCGGTAGTTTCGGTAGGCCCGAAAAGATTTGCATAAAATACGTCAGGGAAGTATGAAATCCAGTAGTTAAGCTGTTTTGTAGGCATAACCTCGCCTGCAAAAAGCACTTTTTTAAGATATTCGGGTTTGGTATATTTAAACAAATTAAGATTTGCGACAATACACAGTGCCGACGGAACCCAGTAAACAGTATTTACCTTGTGGTTATTCATAAACTCTATGAGCTTTACAGGGAAAGAAAAATACTGTTTCGGAATAATAACAAGCTCTGCACCTGTTCTTATTGTGCTGAACACATCAGTAACAGACATACTGAAATAGAACGGCGTCTGACTTCCGAAAACGGTTTCAGAATTTATATCAAAGGTTTCAACAACCCATTCGCTGTAAGCAATTACATTCTTATGGCTTATTACCGTACCCTTTGGCACTCCTGTTGAGCCTGATGTAAAAAGACAGTACAGCGGGTCGGTGTCTATCATTTTATCCCTTACAGCTTTCAGCTTTTCTGTGTCAACGGGTGTTTCTGCAATTTCGTCACAGATGAACACACTGCCCTCAAAGCCTGTTTCTCTTATGTTGTCTGCAAGCTCCTTTTCGGTGATGACTGCAACAGGATTTACAACACCAAAGGTTGATTTTATTCTTTCAAGCGGCATTTTTGAGTCAACGACAATATAAAAATTTCCGCTGTATGCAACGCCGAACATACTTTCGGCACAGGCAACGCTTTTATTCATATAGATTGCAACGGCTGCATTTCTCTTATTAAGAGATGTAAGTGCCGTACCGATTTGCTGTGCCTTTTGTGTAAAGGTTTTGTAATCAGCAGAAATTTTTTCGTCAGTAAATGCAGGCTTGTCCGGATAACGCTCGGCAGTCTGTTCAAGAAATTCGGTTATACTTTTCATAATACTCCTTTTAAGCTGTCAAAAATATATGACTGCAATAACTCAGCCTTATAAATCAGGATATTTTTCACTTTATTGATATTGCCTTTGTACATTATAGCAAAAATTCAAGCAATTTCAATAGTTAAAATCCCGAAAACAATCGGGATTGCCATTATTATTACGGCAATAATAGCCATATTTTTTAATTATTCTGTAACGGTTGCTTAATTATCGTTCTGATTATGCTTTAAACAATCATTATATTTAATACAGCTTTTGTCAATGTATGAATAACGGTCTTGTGTACTATCAGCAATAGTACAGTTATACACCATATACCTGCTGTCTGTCAATACCTTTTGACAAAAATTACAGATTGTTAAATTTTCAGTATTTTTTATAATATCATTCGTTTGTATCATAATCGTATCAGAATATAAATTTTAATATATTTTGTCAGCTCTGAGGCAAAAAATAAAACGGCAAAATAAAGCTTCTGCCGTTTTTAATGTTCTTATGATTTTAGCTTTTTATAAATAGAGAGAGCAAGAAAAATATTGCCCTTTGCCTTGATCTGACCGGTTGTAAATGCCTTGAATGCACCTATTTGTCCTTTACAGATGCTTTCAAATGTATTGTTTGAAAGTGTTACAACAATATTGGCTTTGTTGTGCTTGACGGGTTCAATATACTTTTCACGGTTTATGTACGAAAGATATATATATCCGCTGTCTGAGGGATTTTGCTTGTTTTCAAGACATATCATACCTGAAAAGTCAGTGTCAGCCTTTGACAAATCCGTTGCGTTAAAGCGACCTTCAACAACCTTATAACATTCCTCAAAAGTCATCTTAAAAGTTCTCCTTTTCGTCTGCGTTTTTTAACTCTTTAATTCTGAAATTCATTCATATGCTTCTTTATTGCCTCAAAGGTTTTGTCGCTGATGTCGTGTTCTATTTTGCAGGCATCATTTACGGCGGTTGTACCGTCAACTCCCAGTTGTATCAAAAAAGCGGTGAGCATTATGTGGCGTTCGTACATTTTGTTTGCCACCTCAAAGCCTGCCTCAGTAAGCGTAATAAATCCGTCTGAGTCAACAACAATATATCCGCCGTTTTTGAGCAGTCCGACCGCACGGCTCACACTCGGCTTTGAAAATCCCATATATTCGGCAATATCTATTGAACGTACAGTGCTTTTTTGATTCAATAAAATCAGTATGGTTTCAAGATACATTTCTCCGGATTCCTGCAAATGCATATTAACCCTCCTTTGACGGTATTTTATGTGTTCGTTTATTGCTTATCTTCTGCGTACAAACTGACCGCTGTCACAATAATTACGCATCACGCATTACGAATTCCGCATTATTATTAAGGTCAGTTCTTGCTGAAATCAGTGAGAACAAGACCTTTGTTGTGTTCGGTTGCCCAGTTGATGTTCCATTCGCTTGAAAACAGAAGAAGATGTTTGCCTTTAAGGTCCTGTATTCTCTTTGTGTCGGAAGTAAGATTGAGAGTTTTGGGGTCAATGTCGTCATTTTCAATCCAGCGTATAAGCTCATACGGCATATTTTCGAGAATAATATCAACATTGTATTCGTTTTTCAGTCTGTATTCAAGAACCTCAAACTGCAACACGCCGACAACGCCTACAATTACTTCCTCCATACCGCCGCCGAGAGTCTGGAATATCTGAATTGCACCCTCCTGTGCAATCTGAGTAATACCCTTGACGAACTGTTTTCTTTTCATAGTATCTTTAAGCCGTACCATCGCAAAATGCTCAGGGGCAAAGGTAGGAATACCCTCAAACTTAACCTTCTTTGACGGTGAACATACAGTGTCGCCTATTGAGAAAATTCCGGGGTCAAACACTCCGATAATATCTCCTGCGTATGCCTCGCTAATAACCTCTCTGTCCTGTGCCATAAGCTGCTGAGGCTGAGAAAGACGCATTTTCTTGTTGCCCTGAATATGACAGACTTCCATTGTCTTGTCATATTTTCCCGAACAGATACGCATAAACGCTATACGGTCACGGTGAGCCTTGTTCATATTCGCCTGAATTTTGAACACAAAGGCAGAAAAATTATCATCAAACGGGTCAACCTCGCCGTCAACGGTTTTCCGTGGCAACGGCGGCGTCGTCATTTTCAGAAATTCCGCAAGGAACGGCTCAACGCCGAAATTCGTAAGTGCCGAGCCGAAAAACACAGGTGTAAGATTTCCCTTGTGTACTTCGTCAATATCAAGGCTGTCGCCTGCACCTTCAAGCAGCTCAATATCGTCAAGAAGCGTCTGTGCAAGTGTTTCGCCGAGTCTGTCTTTGAGGTCAGGGTCTGTTACTTTAAGCTCGTCCATTTCAACCTCACGCTGACCGTTGTTGGCGGTGAACGCAAGAATTTCCTTGCTTGCAAAGTCATAAACCCCCTTGAAATCCCTGCCGCAGCCGATGGGCCAGTTCATAGGACAGGTGTGTATTCCGAGAACCTCCTCGATGTCTTCAAGAAGTTCGTAGGGGCTTTTTGACTCTCTGTCCATTTTATTGATGAAGGTAAAAATCGGGATATGACGCATAACGCATACTTTGAAAAGTTTTCTCGTCTGAGCCTCAACACCCTTTGACGCATCAATTACCATTACTGCGGAATCAGCCGCCATAAGCGTTCTGTAAGTATCCTCCGAAAAGTCCTGATGTCCGGGGGTATCAATGATATTTATGCAATAGCCGTTATAGTTGAACTGCATAACCGATGAGGTAACCGAAATACCCCTCTGCTTTTCTATCTCCATCCAGTCGGAAACTGCGTGTTTGTCGGTCTTTTTGCCCTTTACCGAGCCTGCAAGCTGAATGGTTCCGGTATAAAGCAGGAGCTTTTCGGTAAGTGTTGTTTTTCCTGCGTCAGGGTGCGAGATTATCGCAAATGTTCTTCTTTTTTCTATTAACTCTCTATTAGTAGGCAACTTACTTCCTCCAAGAATATAACTTTGTTGTGAGTGATGCTTTCTTTCCGCTGACTATGGCAGCAAGAAAGCAATTTAATATTTATTTTAAACTAAACTCAGCCAATAATCAAGAAAATTATTTGAGTGCCTTTTTAAAGCAGTCAACAACATACTGTGCCTGTTCGTCGGTCAGCTTTGAATAAAGCGGCAGTGTAATTTCGTTTTTGTACATATTATAGGCATTCGGGAAATCGTTTATGTCAAAGCCCATACGCCTGTAAGCACTAAGCATAGGCAGCGGCTTGTAGTGTACATTGGTTGCAACGCCATAGGACGCCATTTTCTCGATAACGCTGTTTCTGTATTCCTCGTCCTGCCACAGCAGCTTTACAAGATAAAGATGTCCGCTTGAACTTATTTTTTCCTTGTCGGAATAATGCTGTAATACCGACACACTCTGGTCGGCAAGCTCTTTGTTGTAGAATTCAATAATCTGACGGCGGCGTTTGAGCATTGACGGGTATCTTTTAAGCTGTGCAATGCCGATTGAAGCCATAATGTCGGTCATATTGCACTTGAAGTAAGGGCCTATTATGTCATATTCCCATGCACCCGGCTTTGTTTTGGCAAGGGCGTCCTTTGACTGTCCGTGAAGTGAAAGCAGCATATAGTTTTTATAAAGCTCGTCGCTGTCAAGCTCAGAATGATTACGCCATGTAATTGCACCGCCCTCGGCAGTTGTAAGGTTTTTTACTGCGTGAAAAGAAAATGCCGTGAAATCCGCCAGTGAACCGCTCATAAGGCAGTTACGCCTTGCACCGAGTGAATGTGAACCGTCAGCAAGAACGATAACTCTGCCGAAAATTTCCTGCAACGGACTTGCCGCACGGAACAGTGAGCGTTTACTGCGTACAATTTCAAAAATTCTGTCATAGTCGCACGGCACACCGCCGATATCAACAGGAATAATAACCTTTGTTCTCTCGTTGATAAGGTCGGGAAGACGGTCGTAGTCCATCTGTATGGTGTTTTTTGCACAGTCAATCATTACAGGTGTTGCACCGACGTGACATATTACGCTTGCCGAGGCTGTGTATGTATAGGCAGGCACTATAACCTCGTCGCCTTTTTTTACGCCGAGTATTCTCAGCGTCATTTCAAGTGCCGCCGTTGCCGAGTTAAAGCACACCGTCTTTTCACTCATACAAAAATTCGTCAGCATATTTTCAAATTTTTTTGTTTTTGGCCCTGTTGTAATCCAGCCGCTTTTAAGCGTATTTACAACCTCGTTTATTTCATCTTCGCCAATATCAGGCGGAGAAAACGGAATATTCATCACTTTTCTTTCCCCCTTAAAATCTGTATTTATTTGTAAACTTACGGCTTGCACACTAATTATGAATTATGCATTATGAATTATGAATTATTTAACTCCGTTCTGGATTTTTGCCGCCATAAGAGTGTTTTTCATAAGCATTGCAATAGTCATAGGACCTACGCCGCCCGGAACAGGTGTGATATATGACGCAACAGGCTCAACCTCATTGAAGTCAACATCTCCGCAGAGCTTTCCGTTTTCATCTCTGTCCATTCCGACATCAATTACAACGGCACCCTCTTTTACCATATCAGCCTTTACAAACTTAGGCTTTCCGACAGCGGCAACAAGAATGTCGGCACTGCGGCATATCTCTTTAAGATTTTTTGTACGGCTGTGGCATATTGTAACCGTGCCGTTTTCGTGGAGCAAAAGCATTGCCATAGGCTTGCCGACAATGTTACTGCGACCGATTACGACGCAGTTTTTGCCGTTTACGTCTATGTTCGCCGAATGTATCAGCTCCATAACGCCCGCAGGTGTACAGGGCAGAAAATGATAATCCCCTATCATAATTCTTCCCACATTTGACGGATGAAAAGCGTCAACATCTTTCAGCGGTGAAATTGCATTTATTACAGCCTTTTCGTCAAGGTGCTTCGGCAGCGGAAGCTGACAGAGAATACCGTTAATTTCCTTTTTGTTGTTCAGCTTTTCGATAAGGGCAAGCAGCTCCTCCTGAGTTGTCTGTGCAGGCAGTGCGTATTCCTCAGACAAAAACCCGACATCTTCACACGCTTTTTTCTTGTTGTTTACATAAACTCTTGACGCAGGGTCATCACCCACAATAATTACCGCAAGACCGGGAGCAACACCCTGTTTCTTTAATGTTTCACATTCTGCTCTTACATCTGCACGAACCTGTGCCGATACTTCTTTACCGCTTATTATCTTTGCCATTGAAAACCACTCCTTGTAATTATTATTTGAAGTATTATACATTGGGGCTTTGCCCCAAACCCCACAAGGGCTGCTCGCCCTTGACCTCGGCAGGGGTTGAACCCCTGCACCCGCAATTTTCATCCACTATTTTAACGATAAACAGTATTATTTATCATCTGAATCTGTATTTTCGTCAGTCGGTGTGTCCTGTGATACATCAGTATTTTCCGAATTTTCCGCAGTGACGGGTTCGGTGTTTTTTGCGGTATTTTCGGATTTGTCTGATTTTTTATCTTTGCCTTTGTATGTATCCGCAGCCTTTACGGTGCGGTTCCTGAATACAATAAGCAGTGCAATTCCGACAATCATTGTTGCCGCTGCAAGTATCTGTGATACACGAAGGTTTAAGAACGGCGTATAAAGGCTGTCTGTCCGCAAACCCTCAACAATCATTCTTTCAAAGCCGTACCACACAAGATACATAAGGAAAATCTGACCGTCATATTTGCGGTACTTTTTGCTGATATAGTTCAGCACGAAAAATCCGAGAATACACCACAGTGATTCATACAGGAAACACGGGTGAACGGCAACACCGTTTGTGTTTTCGCTGAGCATACCCCACGGAAGATCGGTAGGAGTACCGAAAGCCTCCTGGTTTATGAAATTACCCCAGCGACCTATTCCCTGTCCGATAAGAAACCCGAGTACAGCAACATCAAGTATTGCGGGAATACTTATTTTCTTGATTTTTGCAACGATACAGCCGCCGAGAAGTCCGCCGATTATGCCGCCGTAAATCGCAAGACCGCCGTTGTGTATCGACAGAATTTCCGATGGATTAGCCATATAGTAATCCCACCGAAAAATTACATAATAGGCTCTTGCACCGACAATTCCGCATATAAGACCGACAAGAACGCAGTCAAAAAATCCGTCACGGTCAATTCCGAACCTTTTAAGGCTTTTCAAGGCAAAAAGCAGTGCAAGCAAAAAGCCGCAGCCGATTATAATTCCGTACCAATATACATTAAAATCACCTATGGAGAACGCCACGGGGTTGATATGAAAATCAAGCCCCAGTGACGGAAACTGAACATTATATCCTGTCATAAAAATTCCTCCGAATATTATTCTTCCATAGACTTAACAACCGAAAGACTGTAATTTTCGGGGTCAAGCTCAGCTTTCAGCCTGTTGTTTACATCATCAAGTGTGATTTCCGAAAATACATCAACGGATTCAAAAATCTCTCTGCCCGAAAATTCCGCATTGATTATTCCCGACGCTATCGACGACGGACTGTCAAAGCCCGAAATAAGCTTTCCGTAAACCGAACGCTTTGCAATTTCAAAATCCTCTTTTGAAATTCCGTTTTCGTGAAGCTCCTTAACTGCGTCAAGGATAAATTCTGCGGCTTTTTTGGGATTTCTTGATTCTCCCGAAAAGATAACCGCACGATAGCCGCTGCCTTCAAGATATTCCGAGTCAAAGGTTGAATTTATGAGCTTTTCGTCAATAAGCTTTCTGTAAAGTGCCGATGATTCTGCCGCAAAAGCCGTAAGAAGAATATTTGTGCATATAAGCTCCTTTGTTGTCACACAGGTTTTGGGAGCATTTTCCTTAAAGCCCATTTCAAACATAGGAACGGCAACCGGAAGTATCTGTTCAGTGTAGTTTTTTACAACCTCATACGGTTCATCGGAAAAAACACTCTGAGTGTCGCATTTTTCAGCTTTTTTGAGCTTTTTGCCGGCAATTTCAAGCACCTGTTCAGGCGTTACGTTTCCGGCAATGCACATAACCATATTGTTAAGGTTATAATAGCTGTTGTAGCATTCGTAAAGGGTTTCTGGTGTAATCTGTGCAATCGTATCAACCGTACCCGCAATATCAATATTTATCGGGTGGTTTTTATACATTGCCTGCAAAAGATTCATCATAACCTTCCAGTTGGGGTCGTCCTCATACATCTTTATTTCCTGTCCGATTATTCCCTGTTCCTTGGCGACGGTTTCGGGAGTAAAATACGGCGACTGTATAAGGTCAATCAGTATTTCGAGCGATTCCTCAAATTTATCCGTACACGAAAACAGATAACAGGTTACATCAAATGATGTATAGGCATTTGCCGAGGCACCCGTCTTTGCATATTTTGAAAAAGCGTCGCCGTCCTCACTCTCAAACAGCTTATGTTCAAGATAATGTGCCGTACCGTCGGGAACGTGAACTCTGTTTCCGTTATGGATAAACTGTGAGTTTATCGAGCCGAATTTTGTTGCAATCGTGGCATATACGGAATTAAAGCCCTCTTTCGGACAGACGATTATGTTCAGTCCCGAGCTGTGATGTATTCTGTAATATTTTTCGCCAAGGCGTTTGTTGTTTATTTCAGTAAAATTCATTCAAAAACCGCTGTTTTGTCTGACAGCGGCAGACACCTCTTTTCGTTAAAAATTATTCGTTTCCGATAAGTGAGAAAACGGTATCAGGCTTTATCTGTTTTGCAAGAGAAATAATCTGTTCTTTTGTTATAGTATCAACAATTTCAGCGGCTTTCTGAGGTGTGAGCGTAATCCCTCTGAGAATACCGTTAAGATAGAAATTCTGCATTGATGAAAGGCTGTCAAGCAAAGATATATAGCTGTTTTTGAGTGCCAGCTTTGCGGAATTAAGCTCCTCATCAGTAATGTTTCCGTGTGCGGTTATTTCAAGCTGTTCAAGTATTGCCTTTTCGGCTTTGTCGATATTTCCTGTTTCCACACCGCTGTCAATAAGCATAATTCCCTTCTGACTGTCAACACGGCTTGCACAGTAATAGCAAAGACTCATTTTTTCTCTTACATTTGAAAACAGCTTTGATGTAGGTATTCCGCCGATAATCGCCGACATAAGAGAGTTTGCAACGGTTTCCTCGGCTGTTTCGGGATATGCACACCGAAAACCCATAACGAGCTTTGACTGTGCGACATCTTCGGTTTCTATAATTCTTTTTACTTCTCCGACATCTGTTACAATCTGTGTTGATACATTCTGTCGGCGTGGCTTATCTGCAAAATATTTTTTAAAGCCCTCAAAGGCATTGTGAGGGTCTGTATTTCCGAGCATTGTGAGTTCAACCCTTGCATTATCAAGGAGGTTTCTCCAAGCGTTGTAAATATCCTCGTTTTTCAGGGCGACAACATCTTCACGGCTGCCAAAGCGACCTACCGAAAAAAGCTCATCTCTGCACATAATTTCAATACAGCGGTTTATTGAATAAATACGCTTGTCATTGAACTCTGCGTCAATGTTTTCAATAAGCTGGCGGCGTTCCTGTTCAACCTCTTCATCAACAAAACGGCCGTCTGTAATATTCGGTTCAAATATAATCGAACACAAAAGGTCGGTAAGCTCAGACGAAACCGAAACATCGTCCAGAGCGTATTTATCGTCAATTCCCGTAACAGAGATTGTCAGTGCCTGAAAATCCCCTGTTCTTCTTACTGACGGATAGAGTGCCGCACCGTAAAGCTCGTCAAGCTTTCGGCTGAGTGTGGTAAAATCGGGATATTTCTTGCAGGAGCGTGTCAGCACACACGAAAGCAGTGCATTTGCCGCCGCAGTTTTTCTGTCAAGCGGCACAAACAAGGTTGCACTGATACGACCTGTTTTAAATCTGTTATCGGTAATACTGTTAAAGGCAACGCCTTCACATATTTCTTTTCGTACAAATTCAGACATTCAAGCATCTCCAAATCATAACTTATTGTATATATAAATAAACCTGATTTTATATATTACAGATGTATTATACCATAATATACGTTCATATAAAAGTATATAATTATAAAAATCAGAGCATATCTGCTCATTCTCCGATAACGGATAAGCAAATATGCTCTTTGATTATTTTTATTAAATAATTTAAGGTTATTTCTCTGAGGTTTCCTGAGAAATAACAGGTATTTCGCTGTCTGTTTCGGACTCCGATTTAATTGATTTTTTGCTTTTACTGCGGAAATACATCAAAAGCAGGCAAAGTACCACAAAGAACGAAACTCCTCTTAGAATCCAGCCGTATATACCGTTCATAAGGTCAACAGACAGAATTTCGTCAGCAAGCCACCAAATACCCATAAAAGTAAAATATCCGCTGAGAAGATATACAATCCTGCTTTCTTTTCGGAAACGCACAAAAAGCAGTACCGCAACAATAAACCAGATTCCCGAATACAGATAATTCATAATATAACTCCTTGATTATAAAATTATTATTTTTCTTTTGTGGATTTTTCCTTTTTTTTGCCCGAAAAAAAGAGATTTATCAAAAAATACAGACCAAGAACGATAAGCCCCACATAATGTATTATCTGCATAAAGACATTATCCGGAACTGCCTGTTTGAATATATAGTCTGCCAGCACCCATACGCCCTCAAAAAGGAACAAAAATGCAACAGGTCTGTAAAATCGAAAACTCCTCATACGAGGTGTGTACATCATTGTTGCAATCGCAAGACATACAACAGCCGAAATTATTGCAAGCAGCATTATTGCTCACGCTCCCATTATTACATTAGAAATATTATACTTTGTACACAGCCAAAAATCAATACTTTGACGAAATTTTGTCCTGCAAACAGCAAATACAAGCTTTTATCGTATTGCCTGACTCCATAGAGAGCATTATGATTTGTTGTGATAATTCACTTATAGCCATATTAAAACAGCCGTCCTGCAAAAATGCCGAACGGCTGAAAGTATTATGTTATTATCAGTCAAGAACGTATATTGTAATATCACGTCTGCCGAATATTGTACATTCGTCATAGGTCGGATAATACAGGTCGCATATTGCCTCGCCTGCCATCATTGCTCCGCCTGTGTCGCCTGCAACGGCATAGCCGTAAACAATCTCACCGTCATTTGAAACGATATAAAGATTTGAACCGTAAGGTATAAGGTCAGGATCTACTGCAACAACGCCGTACTGTGCAAGGCGTCCCGTTGATGTCAACGCTCCGGCCGGTGCCGTATATGCTGTGCCTGAACCTGTAAGAACACGGCTGAATGATACTGTATTTCCGTTTGTGTCGGTAAGGAAATTTTCGCTTTCGTTTACGAATACCTCGCCGTAGTTCGTCTGAATGTGGTTTACTTTTTCAGCCGTACCGCTGAGAACAATTTCATTAACTGCTTTCTTTGTAACCTTGTTGCTTATTTCCTTTTCGACAACAAGCTCACCGTTGACATATTTCTGACGTGTAACGATAGTGCGTTCACCGTTTTGTCCTTCTCTTTCAACTTCGGTTTCGCCCTGATAAAGCTGACTTGTTTCCTTTGTTTCGGTCTTGTAGGCGATTTCTTTCTTTGATGTAACATTTTTGTATGTAACGGTCTGAACGGTAATATCCATACCCTCAGTAACCTTTTTATCGCCGTCCACAGAAAGAACATCATTTTTGCCGAGTTTGATGTTAAGGAAATCAAGAACCTCCGAAACTGTTCCTGCCGGAACGTCCTTGGTCATTTTCTTGCCTCTTACATCAAGATTTACCGTGTACCAGCGTGCAATTTTAATTTCCATATCCGGTTCAAGCTCAGTGTTTGCCGAGAAAGAAACGGTATCATTTTTGCTGAGAGTCATTCCTGCGGCTTTCAGTGCGTCTGCAACGGTGCCGTCGTTAAAGGTAAGGGTTTTTGTTTTGCCCTCGTCAACAACATCAACACTGAATGCTCTGAGAATTGAAATATTTACATTGTGTCCGTCGTCATCTGTACGAACCAGTTTATCATTCTTGCCGAGTTCCATACCCGTTTTTTCAAGTATTGCATTTGTATCAGGGTTCATAGTATTTATAGTCATTGTCTTATCGCCGTCAGTAATTGTAACGGTTTTTGAAAGTGAAGCAACCGATACTGCCGCTGTAAGGCAAATTGCACCCATTACTGTAACTGATATTGCTTTTTGAAGTCTTGAAAAGCGATTTTTTTTCTGACTGTCCATTAGTATTATCTCCTTACGACTGACCTGACACACAGCCTCAAACGGCTGTACAAACAGGCAATTTTTAGTTGATGACCGTATTATAATTCAAAAATGCCGCAATGTCAAAAATGTTATTAAGATTTTTTTGTTCATTTTAACGGAAATTAACTTTAAAAAATGCCAAATACGACCTTGTTTTGCTTGTAATATTCTTTAACAGAATTAAATATTCCGGAAATTATGTGCAAGGTGCAAGAAAATTAATAGTTACAAAGCTGTTACAATTTGTTACAACTGTTATTTATTGAATTTATCACACAAATCAAATATTTATATTCTTGTTTTTTCGATTATTATGCTGTTTCCTGAATTTTATAATAAGTGAAATATACATTCTTTACTAAATAATCAAAATCGCTCATCAGAGTTATTTTTTATTACATTTTCAACGCTTACAGCTGTCATTATGTGCATTTATTTTTTTAAAGAATTATTACAAAACAGCTTTAAATCTGTATTTATGACATTTTTCGGCAGTGTGTAAGTAACTGTAATTCACCCGATTATATATAAAAATTCATACTGTAACCCGAGATGATATTTGTTTACAATTTGTAATATTTAGGGCAGAATACAAGCCTGTAATTTTGTTAAAAATCCTGACTTTTATACAGACACACACCATCGGTACATTACATATTATGGTTATATAAAAATAAATAGGAGGAATTTCTATGCCGGAAAATGTATTATGTAACGGTTGTGACGACTGTTACCCGAGTGATAAAATAAAAGAATCCGTATGTATAAATGCTCCCCGTATTTATGATTCCTGTTCGGATAAGGATTGCCTGGAGGACTTGCCTGTTCTGCTGACAAAGCCTGTTCAGTGTATGGTTGACAAAGCCGTAAATGTCCGTCTGCACGATGTTGATGTTTGCAATGTTTCAATAGATTTGCAGCCTGTGCCGTTCCACAGGGGATTCTATTCGGTTGATATGGTGTTTTATTTTGATGTATGCCTTGATTTGTTTATGGCACCGAATGCTATGCCTATGCCGGTCAAAGGTCTGTCGGTATATTCAAAGAGAGTTGTGCTTTTCGGAAGTGACGGAAACGTAAAGGTATTTACCTCCGACTGCCCGTCGGATATGAATGACGGACTTACCTCGTGTTCACGCAACTGCCCGAAAGCAACCGTACAGATTGCCGAGCCCATTCCGCTTTCAGCAAGACTGTGTGAGCATAAAAAATCCTGCGATATTATGTGCCGTATTCCTGAGTGTATAAGCGAGCGTTACGGCGGTGAATTTTCGCATGACGACGCAAAAAAGGATGTGTATGTTTCAATAGGAATTTTTACGATAGTACAGCTTGAAAGAAATGTTCAGATGCTTATTCCTGCATACGATTTTTGTATTCCGCATAAGGAATGTGTTACGACATCAGAAAATCCCTGTGAGCTTTTCAGCACAATAGACTTTCCTACCAATGACTTTTTCCCGAAAAACAATCCGTGTTCCGAGCCAAAATATCACTGCGGCTGCGATAAGGATAAATAAGGACATACAAAAGCGGCGGTCTGTGACAAAAAGTACAGACCGCCGCTGATGTTATAGAAATAATTTCCGCAATATTCACCTTAATTTTTTGATACTTTTCTGAGAGTGATAAGAAGAAGTATAATTCCTGTTCCGATTAAGATATGTCCTATTCCGGCAATACCCGAAATGGCTGCGTCTGCACCCGACGGCAACGGAATATTCAGAACCTGTGTTATTCCACGGACAAGCATCATAACAGCTGCAAGCGGAACGCCTGCGTTATATATGTAAAGAAATGCACGGAAGGTCTTTTGTTCTTTCAAATCATAGTGTCTTGAAAACAATCCCACAATTAAAAATACAAGCATACCCAGCAAAAACAAATGTGTATGCACCTTGCCCAGTGCTGTTGTACCTGTAAAACCGTTCCACTTTGTAAATTCACGGTAAAAAACTCCGCCAGCCATAGCGGCAACAGCATAAGCCATAGAAATATTGATGTACTTTTTCATAATGATTTACTTCCTTTCATTTTCAAAACAGCATTTTTCAAAGATTTTGTTTAAATACAGCGTTTTAAAGCAGCTTTGCGATTAAACCAAGCAGCTGACCTGTAAGCCGTGTTAAATCGTTACAGGCAATAAGCTGAGGATAAATTTCTTTCAGCTGTTCATAACATTCATAACATCCGGCGTCATCAAGTGAAATTGCAATTATTTTTGTGCCACGCTTTATGATTTTTCTTGCGGCATTTGCCGTATCCTTAGTTGATACAGGCGGATAATATTTATCATATTCGTGCAGAGGAATTCCGTCTGAAATTACAATAATCAGCTTGTTTTCACAGGCTGTATGCTGATTTATGTATTTTTCCGCCCAGAACAGTGCCAGTCCGTCACGGCTGTTCCCGTCTGCCTTGATTTGCATAAGATTGTATTTTTCTTCGTTACGGGAATTAAAGTCCACAAGCACATTTACATCAATTTCAGGTTCTGCAAAGTTTGCCCTGTGTTCAACAATGGCGTGTCTGATTCCCTGTTTTTTCAGCACCTCGTGCAGTATGATTGAAGAATTTATTGCACTGTTCCTGCGTTCTCCACGCATAGAACCCGAACCGTCAATCAACAGCAGTACTGACATATCGGGAACATCAATTTCGTCACTGTTTCTGTACCAGTAGCGTTTATGCGGATCTCCGAGTCGTGAGAAATTTATGCCCGAACCGAATCTACGCTTTTCATCTCTTAATGTCCGGTGTGATTCAAGAATTTGTGCAAAGCGTGTGTTGTATGAATTTATGTTCACACGGTATTTTTGATATATATTCTGATAGGCTTTGCGTAAATTCAGGTTAATCTTCGGGTGTACTTCATTTATTTTTATATGATTGTGCAGAACTGAACAGTCAAAATCACCGCCGTGTGACACCGACACAAAGCCGTTATCAAGAACAATACTGAGTGCCTCCTGTATGTGCCGTGCAGATATTCTTGCCGCCTCAATCAGCTTATCAAATGACTTTTCGTCCGCTTTACGCATATTGCCGTCCTTGTCGGTAAACAGCCGTACAGTTACCGTCTGAGTTATGCCCTTGTGTTTTTCACCGCCGATAGTGCTTGCGTCAGGGCTGTGTGTTTTCACTCCGCCGATAAGTTCTGACAGTCTTTTATCGTCTAAATCATCTTCCGTATCGGGAACAAGCGGCAAAATAATATCATAGATTTTTCTTGCATATTCGTATCTTTCGTCGGGTGACGGTGCAAAACTTCCGTCAAGAAACAGTTGCTTTGTCTTTTCGACATATTCCGCAATTTCCGTCGGCGGTTCTTCAAGTTTGCACATAGGATAAAGCAGGAATGTTATCATATATTCCAGATAATCAAGCAGTGTTTCTGTCTGTTTTTTCAGTTCAGGTTTGCTTTCCGCCTGTTCGGTTTCGCTTTGAAAAGTCATTTTTGCCGTTCCCTCCGACAAGCGTGTTAAAAACAGCCTCGAAGCCTGTCCGAAACGCAGATAAAGCTCCATATTGTCATAAACACTGCAACCGACAGCCTCTATGTATGCGTCCTCAATAATGTTTGCAATCAGGGCAAGAACTTTTCTCCTGATTTTTGTATCACATATTGTGTCTATGGCGGCTTTTGGCGGAAAATCCGAATACAGTATATGCAAACACTCGTGAATCGTCTGCGACCTTGTAATGATATGCAGTGCATTGAATTGATTTGCAAGAAAATCCGGTTTCCAGTTCATATATTCTGATGTGCGTTGCAAGGCTGTTATGTCATAGAAAAGTCCGTCAGACGCCGGGGCAACAACGCCGTTTTCACGATAATCAGACGGAACATCAATCTCCATATATACTTCTTTAAGGTCGTTGCTTACATAATAATCACCGAAAACACTTCCCTTTGCAAGTCCTGCAAAAAGTATTATCGCCTCTCCGATAGGCTGACAAAGCGTTGTTGTACCTTTGTATGACTCATTGTTCGGGTGTACATAATACTGAGTTGCGTCCGAAAGATGTTTAAAGCCAAAACCTTTATAAATTTCAGCGGAATTTTTACGCACAACTCTATATGATACCTTGAACAAATCAAGCGTAGCTGACATTTTTGTCTCCATATATGCACCGTCCTTTCAGTTATTTTTTCATTCAATAATAATGCAAATCATCTTTTATGTATATTATAAGAAATTTTCTCTGTATTGTCAAAAAATTTTCGTTCAAATTTAACATAAGGGTATTTTTCCGGACATTTTGTATGATATAATAAAAATAACAAACATTAAACAAGGAGGACACAAAAATGGGCAAATTATCTATTGTAGGAAAAGCAACGCACGAATACCCTTACGACACCGTTGAAGTTACCGTCAGTTTTGAGGTACACGAAAACTCCACTTCCGCCGCACTCGAAAAGGTGCTGAATCAGTGTGAGGATTTTCTTGCCGAAATGAACAAAGACGGCGTATCTATGGACAGCATAAGAATAGGTGATGACTCTGTAAGTCAGAATTACAGTGATAAAAAATTTAATGTTCGTGCCAAAAGAAAAATCAAAATGCGTGTTCCGTTCAATATGGAATTCAAAAACCATATTATGACGCTTATTCAGGACAAAGACTACGATGTGGATATTGACACCGATTACAGCATTTCCAACATCACGGAAATTCACAACAACCTTATCAAAGAGGCAATAGAGGATTCGAGGCAAAAAGCCATATTTATTGCCGAGTCAATGGGGCAAAAACTCATCGGCATTGATTCCGTAAAAATCGGTGAAAGATATAATAATCCCACAGATGATGTATTTTATGACATTACAACTTGCCTTTTTTCAACAAAGACATTGAATTATTCAAATATGATTCAGTCGCCTGTAACAAAAGAGTCCGAATCGGTTGAGGTTGTATGGCTTATCGAGTAATACAGAATTTCATATAAACAGCAAAAAAGATTGCCGTCTTTTCCAGATGACAATCTTTTTATTTTTGTTTTAAATTTTATTCTTGCGAAACAGGCTTCTGTTTACTCAGAATTTGCCGCCGCCTCCACCGTGACTGCTGCCCGATGAAGATATATGTGTGCTTGAACCGCCTCCGCCACTGCTGCTTTCAGTTGATCTTCTGATTTTGCTGACATTAGAATAGAGGAAAACATCTTGTTTGTTTGTAACCCTCATACCCCTTTTTGTCACATAATTTGACGCTTCATTCTGCATACGAACCGTTTTCAGCTTACCTTTCATACTGGAAGTAATAACAAATGCAACTATAAAACCTATTATCAGACCTAACACTATCGCAGTAACAGTCGGGAACGGTTCTTTCGGCATATTTCCGACATCATAAGGTTTGCCTGTTTTTGCCTGATTGATAAATTTATCGCACTGATTTGCGTATTCAACAAATGATTCGTAATAGTCGCCGTCACTTAACTTTGGCAAAAACTGGTCTGAAATATACTCTCTGCCTTTATCCGTAATAGCGGTAATGCCGTATCCTGTTGTTGTAATATACCAGTCACGATCCTCCATACTTACCAGCAGAAGAACACCGTCTTTATTATCCCCAAAGCCGTAACCGTTATAGTCATAAAAATCATCGGCATAGTCCGCAGGAGTTTTGTTGTCAAGAGTATTAACCGTTACAACCACGACATCAAGCTGTTGTCTTTCGCTTATTTCGTCAAGCTTTGAAAGGAGGGAGGATTTTTCGGTATTGTCCATAAGTTCCGCCATATCAACAACTCTTGTGCGGTTTTCAAGTATAAGGGTATCGTTTTTTCCTATGGTTGTGTTATATCCGCCTATATTTTCTACAGTGGGAATACTGTTTTCAACGACTGATCTTTCAGAAGGAAGTGATGAAGAATTTTCCCTTACAATCCTATCGGCTTTATACATATAAGCGGCAATACATTTAAAAAAGCTGTCCGCATTATTTGCATCGTCACCTTTTTCAAAGGCATCTCTCAGAGCGTCCACATCGTCGTCACTAAGATAAGACTGAGGTTCTCCGTAGGTATATACATCCCAGAACTCTTCATTTTCAATCATCAGAATTCCGTTTTCACATTTACCGAGGTCGGTATTCTGTGCGAATGTATCCATATCTTCATCGTCAATGAATGCATAAAGAATATCACAGCCGGTTGAATTGGCAAATGTTTCGCCCAGTCCGTTTAAATCTTTAAGTTCTTTGTCTGTCAGAGCACCCGATTGGTCAACAACATAGCTTGTTTCTGTTGCAAATGCCGGTACTGAAAAAGAAATGCATATAACTAAAACCATAATTATCGCAGAAATTCGTTTTTTCATTATACGCACCTCCTCATATCAGCCATATCAGAAATCGGAGCAAGACGCACAAAGCACCCACAACACCAGCAATACCAAGCAGCCATCTGAAATATGCACCCTTGTCCAGCGGCAGGTCACCGACCATTTTACCTGTCTGTCCGTTCATCGCAAATAAATAATTTTCGCCTTTCCAGCTTGTGTTAAGAATCCACACAGGATACAACGCATACTTTGCCTTACTGCCTTTCAAATTTATGCTTGAATGTTCGGTAGTAACAGACGCATAGCCGTTTACTGTGCTTGCAAAAGCCTGTTCGGTGCTTATTTTTATACGATGATTGGCACGACCTTTGCTCTCATCAGCGTTAACATCGTATTTATCCGCAAGATAACCCGAAAGATATGCCGTCTGGAACGGTACTGCCTGAGAAAAGTCAAAAGGTTCAACTGATTCCATAAGAGCATCCGGCATTTTTGACGAACCGTCAACCGGAACATTTTCAAACCCGATTGTTCCGCCACGGGAAACGGAATAATACTTGGTTTCTCTGTAATTATACTTGCTGTCGCTCCATGTGCGTACACGCGTTGCTCTGTACTGAACATCAGCGTCAGCCTCGGCATCAAAAAGCCAGAACGGTACATATATTCCTTTTACTTCGTCAATATGATTTTCGTCCTTGAATATCTTAGGTATAAGTCTTTTGCCTTTATAATGATTTATCAGTGCATCTTTTGCCGCTTTTTTATCCAGCTTGAACGGAATAACATAATCCGGCTTTAAATCGCCCGAAAATTGTCCCATAATGACAACGGGGTTGTTGCAGTAAGGACAAGACGTTGCCGCCATAGTTTCGTCGCCGATAATCTCACCGCCACAGGACTTGCAGGTATATATCCTGAGTCCGTCGGTTTCTCCCTCCTGCCACTCGGAACCGGCTGCACTTTCCCAGTTCATATTGTCCGGTTCGGACGCCTTGTTCAGATTTTCATCGTATTGTTTCAGTGCCTCCATGTCGAATTCCGAGCCGCAATATTCGCATTTCATTTTCTGCAATTTGCTGTCGAAAACAACAGTTCCGCCGCAGTTAAGACATTTGTATTCCTGTATTACTGCCAAATTCATCACCCGCTATAAATAAATTTTAAAAACACAAAAACGCACTGCCCTATAAACCATCAGGTCATAGGGTAGTGCATATGTATTCCTTATGTTCTCGAAAAAAGGGCAAACTACGGCTTTTTGCGTTTGTTTGCCTGCATATTATCGCAAATGCCGTCATACCTGTCAAACCCTTTCTGAAAATGTTGTATAATTCCTTATCCGCCTCTGTCCGCTGAAAACAGGTGTAATTACAGAAGATAAAACTATACAGATATATTATATCACAAATATACTCTGATTTCAAGTTTTTCTCATTTAATCAGCTTGCAAAAGCTGACAATTAGTAATACAATAACTATCGTTAATTACATAATCAATCTGATGAGGGGAATTTATGAAAAAAGTTTTTTCATTTATCAAAAAAGAAACGGTTATGCTTATATCTGCGTTGCTTGCGATAATTTCAATGTTTTTTGTTCCGCCGAACGCAGAATATATAAACTATATTGATTTTCGCACACTGGCATTATTGTTTTGTCTTATGACAGTAATGGCAGGTCTTAATTATCTGGGATTTTTCAGGCTATCAGCCGAAAAGCTGCTCACCAAGGCAAAAAGCACACGCACTCTCGTGATGACATTAGTACTGGTTTGCTTTTTCAGCTCAATGGTAATTACAAACGATGTTGCACTCCTAACCTTTGTACCGTTTACAATCGTAACATTGAATCTTGCAGGGCAAAACAAAAAACTTATATTTACCGTCACGCTTGAAACCGTTGCGGCAAATCTCGGAAGTATGCTTACACCGATAGGCAATCCGCAAAATCTTTATCTGTTCTCGGCGTATGATATGTCAATAGCCGACTTTTTGTCAACTATCTTTCCTTATGCACTTATATCTCTGATAATGCTGATTGTTGTAAAATGACAAGCAGAATACAAAAAAGGCAGTATAACTGAAAAAATCCGTGAAAACACAATATAACACATAAAACATAGCAAACAAGCCGTTTTTTGAGCGTATCATATCGGTACGACTTGAAAGACGGCTTGTTTTTTGTATTTTGCTTGTCAAAGGATTTTATGCAATTCTTTAGGATATGTGATTATTTTTGAAAATGGTGTTTGTGCGGTGTTTATAAGGTGTTTAAACTGTTGAAAACCGCTTTAATACTATATTTATCGTTAGAAAATAAACTTTTTATTTTTTTGAATATGTGATTAAAATTCTGCGACAAGTGCGACAATTTTAAAAAGCTATGCGACATTGTCGTTTTGGGATAAATACCGGCTTTTAGGCATTTTTAAAAGTTTTCGATATAAATGTATATTTATGCGTTGTTTTTGCAATTATATTCATTTATAACTGTTAATAAAATCCTGAAATTGCCTTTTGACTTGTAGTTCAAGAGGATCTGCATACAATTTATTTCTTCGCATAAGCTTCTGCATCCGCTCGGATCTTATAGAAGCAGCAGAATAAGAGATATTGCACACTTGCATTATTTGTTCTGCTGTTACTGCTCCTATTTCATGCAAAACACATGCCGGAGCAAGCAGATCCCTTGCAAAAACATTTGCAGATCTTTCAGTATCATCAGCAGTAGCGAAAGTTCTATATATCGGAGTATCAATCATAACATGACCTAATACTATATGTCCATATTCATGGGCAATGGAAAACCTACATCGAGCAGGGATATCTAAATCATTATAAACAATATAAAAAACATTGTCTTTATATATAGTCATTCCACTTTTATTATCAGGCAATATATCAACTTTACTGTTTTTATAAAGTTTAATATTATAAGCTTGTTTAATAATATCAGTTATTTTAATAGGTAATCGGTCAATCTTATAATCGATTATACACTGCCACGATGCATTGCGTGCTTGCTTGTATTTTCCATAATCCATTTAACTTCACCTTGTAGGTATTATCCCATTGAGGTGAAGTTTTTTATTTACAGATTTTCATCATAATCTTCTTCGACATTTAAAAGTTTTTCAAATTTGGATTTAGGAATTTGCATTTGTTGAACCGGAAAATCATTGTTTTGACTTCGTGCTGCAACAACAACGGTTACCGTTTTTTCTTTATAATTGCCGCTGGATATTAAATCATTTGAGTAGTCCAGTATTTTTTTTATACCATCATTATTAAGCTGATTTATATTATCTATTAGTTTTGCTTTATCTACACTCTCTTTTACAAGTATATTATTCTCAAACTTTGGAGTGTTGGTGCGTCCAAGAAGATAGTCAATAGATACATTAAAGTAATCAGCAATTTTTTCTAATATTTCAACAGATGGCTTTTTATTATTTTTGAGGTCATACATAAAATTTCTATTAATATCGCAAATATCTAAAAGTGATTTTACTGTTATTTTTTTAGTTTTACATAATTGTTTGATAGTTTCTGCCATTTGTGTATTATCCATAATATTTAATACTCCTTTTTGTACGGCTATATAAAATACAGAAATTTCTGTAAAACGCTTGAAATACAGAAAAAACTGTATTATACTGTTACTATGGTAGATACAAATATATTACCACAGTAACAAAGCTAAAACAACAGAAATGGAGGAATTTATGCTTATGAGTATAGGCAAAAATTTGCAGGATTTGCGTAAAAAGGCAGGCTATACACAGGAAGAACTTGCCGAAAAGGTCGGTATCGGAAGATCTATGTTGGCACAGATTGAACGAGGAACAAAAACCATATCATTGCCTCTTGCAGACGTTGTTGCAGATGAACTGCATTGCAGTATATATGATTTCTTGGGTAAACAAGAGCCGCTGATGTAAGGAGGAAAAGATTATGTTGAAGTCGAACAGGTTTTTTAATGTGGAAACAATCCCACAGTATAAAATACTCAAGTACATAAGTGAGTATTTTGACG
>JBJEOP010000064.1:0-12068 GCA_051880775.1 Acutalibacteraceae bacterium | reverse complement strand
TATGCCGCAAATCGACAACACGACAGCATTTCACGGTAAAACCTCCGTTTCCGATATATTTTTACCGATATTATTTTATGCTGTATATTGTCATAAAATCACCGTTTTTAAGTATCCTTTGGTCTGAACGCCTTGTCCGAAAACTTATCTTCAACAATTTTTGCCATTTTTTTCATAGGTAACGTAAGCAGAATAAATATTGCAATCGCAATAACAAGCATAACCGCAAAAACAAGCAGAAGTTTGAGAGAAATAACCGAAAATCCGAAAAATGTTCTGAAACATAAAATTCCTATTGTAAGTCCTGCGGTCATTGCTATATAAAGTGCCGTTCGGATTGCATTAAACGGTATTGAAATCTGAAACAGTATCATCATTGCTGTTGCTGCGGTAAGACATACTGCCAGAGTTGAATATTCTCCCTCTGTAAGACAAAAAGCAAACTTTGCTATAATTGACAAAATGATATTTATTACCGTTGTAAGTCCGGCAGGAACAGCTTTTTTCATTATGTTAAAGAAAAATACTCCCTTAATTCTGTCTTTGTTCGGTTCAAGTGCAAGAATAAACGACGGAATTCCTATTGTAAATGCATTTACCAGAGTCAGCTGTATCGGCTGGAACGGATACGGAACGGAAACAAATATAAACAAAAACGCAAGCAGTGTGGAAAATATGGTTTTAACAATAAACAATGTAGATGAACGCTGTATATTGTTTATTGAACGTCTGCCCTCTGCAACTACTTTCGGCATTGACGCAAAGTTTGAGTCAAGCAGTACAAGCTGCGATACGCTTCTGGCTGCATCACTGCCTGCCGCCATAGCAATACTGCAATCTGCCTCTTTCAATGCAAGAACATCGTTTACTCCGTCACCTGTCATTGCAACAGTGTGTCCCTGTTCTTTTAATGAAACAACAAATTTCTTTTTTTGCTCCGGCGTAACACGACCGAAAACGGTATATTTGTTCATAGCTTCTTTAATATCCTCGTCTGTTTTGAGAGTTGTTGCGTCAACATATTTATCATAATTTTTTACATTGGCACGTCTTGCAACATCGGAAACAGTAATGGGATTATCGCCTGAAATAATCTTTACAGTTACATTCTGGTCAGCAAAATATCTTAATGTCTGCGGTGCTTCGGCACGAATTTTATCATTCAGCAAAATAATTCCCAAAACCTTTATATCATCCGGCAAATCACGGTCTTTAAAATTATTGTCTGAGTGTGCGATAATTATTGTGCGGTAATTTCTCGAATAGCTTTCCAAGAGTTGTTTTAAATCATAGGGAACGTTTTTTAAAATAAACTCAGCCGCACCCATAATATAAGTGCCTTCTTCCGTAAAATGTACACCCGACCATTTCTTTTCGGACGCAAAAGGAACAATCTTATCTGCCTGCATAGGGCTTTTGCTGTTGAATTTTTCTTTCAGTGCCATAAATGTAGCGTTTGTATCATCTATTGCAGAAGTAATGCCGCACATTATATCATATATATTTTCTTTTTCGATATCCTTATCGTATGGTACTGTATCGACAACTTCCATACAGCCCTCTGTTATTGTACCTGTTTTATCAAGGCATAAAACATCAACCCGTGCAAGAGTTTCAATACAGTATAACTCCTGTACAAGAACCTTCTGTTTTGAAAGCCTTATTACGCTTACTGCAAGAACCGTACTGGTCAAGAGTATAAGTCCCTCGGGAATCATTCCTATTACGGACGCAACTGTTGAAACCATAGCGTCTGCAAATCGTGCATTAACCTCTCCGAAAAAAGTGGTGATTGTTTCTGAATCAGGAACACCTGATGCACCGTATTGGCGGAATAAAAGAAGAATTGCAAGCGGTATAATTATTATGGTCAGTATTTTTATGATTTTTTTAAGGGTAAACATTATTTCGGAGTTTACTTTTTTAATATATTTTGCTTCCGCGGAAATTTTTGACGCATAGTTTTCATTGCCAATGTGTTCCACTCTTGCAAAACATTTTCCGCTGACAATAAAGCTGCCCGAAAACATCATATCTCCGTTTGTCTTATGTACTGCATCCGATTCGCCTGTAAGCAGAGATTCGTTAACATCACATTCTCCCGATATAACCTTGCAGTCAACGGGAATCTGATTACCCTGCGAAAATTCGATAATATCGTCCAGTACAATTTCATCAGTGTGAACCTGTACAACTTTCCCGTCACGAACCACATTAACTTTTTTTGCTGATACTATTGACAGACGGTCTATGGTCTTTTTTGCACGGATTTCCTGAAAAATGCCTATTGCAGTGTTGCAAAGCATTACTCCAAGGAACAGCATATTCTTATAAGAGCCGACGTAAAACACCAATAATCCCAAAATCACATTCAAAACATTAAAAAGTGTGAATATATTGTCATAAAGTATTCTTTTGACGCTTTTTGTCGGAAGCTCCTGAGCCTGATTATTCAAACCGTCATTTATTCTCTCAGCAACCTGTTCAGATGTAAGACCCTTATCTGTTTCTGCATTGTAACGTCGTATGTTTTTTTTGTCTTCTGAGACATTTGCATTAACCGTTTTCTTTTTCATTCTCTCTCTCCTTATTCCAAAATACAAATAGATTATATATTCTTATAAAACAGGTGTCAATAACTATCTGTTTACTAAAAGAAACCTTATAAATATTTATAACGAAATTCACTATTATAAAATGCTTTTTACTTTCAAAAAAATATTTTTAAAAAATAAAAAATATTTTTAAAAAAAGTATTGACTTTTTAATTTTCCTGCGATATAATATCAACTGTCGTCAGGACACGGCACAAAAACAAAATTAAAAATGCGGATGTAGCTCATCTGGTAGAGCGCAACCTTGCCAAGGTTGAGGTAGCGAGTTCGAGCCTCGTCATCCGCTCCATCTTAAAGGGAATGTAATTTTTACATTCCCTTTTGTTTTGTTGCCTGACTTTTAATTGTTGACAAATTCAACGTTATATTTAGAGATAATTTTAAATCCACTTGCAACAGACTGTCATAGTCGGTTTTGTTTTATTTTGGAATTATATATATTGAAATTAAAAACTTTTTATTATATAATCAAATTGTATCGTTAATTTAAAAAGAAATATAATATGTTTTTGATTTAGTTATTATTCAATAAATTTTTCTTTTTGTCTTTATTTTTTTGCAGTTTAATAATATAATAATCTATGCTTGATTTTTCAGATTGGAAGTGCTTCAAATGGTTGATAATTATGAGCATCTGCTTGATAATGTAAAGAGAATACATTTTGTCGGAATAGGCGGTTCGGGTATGTGTCCGCTCGCTGAAATTTTATATCATAAAGGTTTTGAAATTACAGGTTCTGATACTGCTGAGTCTGATACGTTAGAACGTATTAAATCCTACGGTATTCCGGTAACAATGGGACACTATGCAGAAAATGTAATCGGTGCTGACCTTGTGGTATATACTGCCGCTGTAAAGCTGGACAATGCAGAACTGGTTTCAGCAAGAGAACATAATATTCCTGCTGTTGAAAGATGCATTATGCTTGGTGCTGTTGTTTCTAAGTACAAGGATTCCGTAGCTGTATGCGGAACTCACGGTAAAACAACAACTACATCAATGATAACTCAGATTTTTACCATGTCAGGCTTTGACCCGACAGCCGTAATAGGTGCAAAACTTCCCTTTATCGGCGGAAACAGCCGTATAGGAAAATCCGACATTATGGTATGTGAGGCGTGCGAATATGTAGATACTTTTCTCCATATTTATCCTGCCGTTTCAGTTATTCTTAATGTTGACGCCGACCACCTTGACTATTTTGGTACTCTCGACAGAATAAAAGAATCATTTACAAAATTTGCGTCACAGACATCTTCCCTCATTGTTGTAAACGGTGATGATAAAAATTCTATGTTCTGCGTTAAGGATATGGAAAAGCAGGGCAAAAAAATCGTAACCTTCGGTTTCGGAAAAAATAATGACTTCCGTGCTGAAATTACAGCAGAAACCGATGTTTGCGACAGCTTTGACATTATACATCAGAATAAAAAAATTGCCTCTGTTAAACTGAAAGTTCCGGGCAAATTTAATGTTATGAATGCACTTGCGGCAGCTGCAACAACAATTACTCTCGGTGTGAAGCCTGATGATACGGCAAAGGCTCTTGCCGTATTCAGCGGTGCTCACAGACGCTTTGAAATTCTCGGCAAGCTCAACGGGATTACCGTTGCTGATGATTTTGCACATCACCCGACGGAACTTCGTGCTACACTTACTACCGCAATGAGTATGGGATTTAAAAATGTATGGGTAGTTTTTCAGCCGCATACTTTTTCGAGAACATATATGTTCCTTGACGAATTTGCAGAGGTGCTTTCGATTCCCGACCATGCAATTCTGTCGGAAATCCTTCCTGTAAGAGAAACAAACACCTACAATATTTACGCAAAAGACCTTGCCGAAAAAATTGACGGTTGTGTATGGTTCAAAACGTTTGAGGAAATAACAGATTATGTTACAAAAATGGCAAAATCGGGTGACCTTATTATAACTATCGGCGGCGGCAATGTATATATGTGTGCAAATATGATTGTAAACAAACTCAGCGAAAACACTGAACAGAATTGATTTTTAAAAATTTTTTACACTTATACGTTTATGTATAAGTAATTAAATTAAGGTTGTGATGTTAAAATTGGAGAAAAGACTGAAACTTTACGGATTTAATAACCTGACAAAAACCCTTAGCTTTAATATATATGATGTTTGCTATGCAAAAAGTGAGCGTGAACAAAAAGACTATATTGCATATATTGACGAACAGTATAATTCTGACCGTTTAACAAAAATTTTGTGTCAGGTTACGGAAATGATAGGTGCGTCTGTTCTGAATATTTCTAAACAGGATTATGACCCTCAGGGTGCAAGCGTTACCTTGCTTATTTCAGAAAAAGGTATGCCAGAAAGAATTGATGAGTCCTGCAACTGCGGCAGCTGCGTAATGAAATATGCAAAGGAATCTGTTGCTGCACATCTTGACAAAAGTCATGTTACAGTTCACACATACCCTGAATATCACCCGGACAATGCTATTGCAACATTCAGAGTGGATATTGATGTTTCAACCTGCGGAACTATATCACCGCTTAACACTCTTGATTTTCTTATTGACAGCTTTGATTCGGACATCATAACCATTGATTACAGAGTGCGTGGCTTCACCCGTGATACAAGCGGCAAAAAACTGTTTATTGACCACAAAATAACTTCTATTCAGGATTATATTAAAGATGAAACCCTGAAAAGATATGATACGGTAGATATAAATGTATATCAGGCAAATATTTTTCATACGCAAATGCTCATAAAAGAATTGGAGCTGCAAAATTATCTCTTTAAAACAGATGTATATGAGCTGCCGCCGAAAGTAAGGCTTGCCATTTCCGACAGTTTAAGACGGGAAATGATAGAGATTTTCAGCGGATCTAATGTTTATGAGTGAGGTAACGAAAAATGAAGCTTTCACAAGATCGTGCTCCTGTCTATGAGGCTTTACAGCAATACAGGGAAAACAGGATTGTTTCTTTTGATGTTCCGGGACACAAGCAAGGCAAGGGCAACCCTGAACTGACGGAATTTCTGGGCAAACAGTGTATGAGCGTTGATGTCAACTCAATGAAACCGCTTGATAATCTGTGTCACCCGATAAGCGTTATCAAAGAAGCGGAAGAGCTTATGGCTGACGCTTTCGGTGCGGCTCACGCATTTTTTATGGTAAACGGAACATCAAGTGCTGTTCAGGCTATGGTTATGAGCGTATGCAAGCGTGGCGACAAGATAATTATGCCACGAAATGTACACCGCAGCAGTATAAATGCTTTGATTGTATGCGGTGCTATACCTGTATATGTAAATCCCGATATGAACAAGGAGCTTGGAATACCGCTCGGAATGACCGTTAAGTCCGTGCAACAGGCTATTGCTCAGAATCCCGACGCAAAAGCTATTATCGTAAATAATCCGACCTATTACGGAGTATGCTCAAATCTGCGTGAAATAGTAAAAATTGCACATAACGCCGGAATGAAGGTTCTTGTTGACGAGGCACACGGAACACATTTTTACTTCGGAGACTATATGCCCCTTTCGGCAATGAGCGTCGGTGCGGATATGTCGGCGGTAAGTATGCACAAAACAGGCGGCTCGCTTACTCAGAGTTCTGCGTTGCTGTTGGGCGAAAGTATGAACGAAGGCTATGTCCGTCAGATAATCAATCTTACACAAACAACAAGTGCGTCATACCTTCTTATGTCTTCCCTTGATATTTCGAGAAAAAATCTTGCACTTAACGGCAAAAAGATTTTTGAGCGTGTTACCTCTCTTGCATCATACGGACGAGACGAAATAAATAAGCTTGGAGGACTTTATGCTTTTTCTCGGGAACTCATAAACGGTGATTCCGTGTTTGATTTTGACCCGACAAAAATTTCCGTACATACAAGAAATATCGGTCTTGCCGGAATTGAGGTTTATGACATTCTGCGTGACAAGTATGAAATTCAGATTGAGTTCGGAGATATAGGAAACATTCTTGCCATTGTTTCTGTCGGTGACAGGATACTTAATGTTGAACGCCTTATTTCTGCTTTATCGGAGATAAAAAGATTATATTCAAAAGATCCTGCCGGTATGCTTGACCACGAATATATTGAACCTCACGTTGTATGTTCTCCGCAAGAAGCTTTTTATGCTGATAAAGTTCAGTTGCCTCTCAAAGAAACCCTCGGCAAGGTTTGTGCTGAATTTGTTATGTGCTATCCTCCGGGAATACCTATTCTTGCACCGGGTGAGCTTATCACAGAAGACGCTCTCGAATACATAATATATGCAAAAGCAAAGGGTTGTAATCTGACGGGTGCTGAGGATATAGACACAAACAAAATAAACGTTATAAAAAATTAAAAACTGATAAAACATTTATCTTAGTTTTTATTTTATCAAAACGGAGGTATTTTCTATGGAAATGTGGTACACGGAAGAACAAACCGCTAATGTAAGATTTTCTATTCGCTGTGACAGACAAAAATATTCGGCACAGTCGGATTTTCAGAGAATTGAGATTTTCAGTACGCCTGAATTCGGTGATATTCTTGTGCTTGATGACAGAATTATGCTGACACAAAAAGATGAATTTATATATCACGAAATGATAACTCACGTTCCCATGGCGACTAACCCTGAAATTAAAAATGTTCTTGTTATCGGTGCCGGTGACGGCGGAACAGTTCGTGAGCTGACACGGTACAAAAGCATTGAAAATATTGATATGGTCGAAATAGACCGTATGGTTGTTGATGCCTGCAAGGAATTTCTTCCTACCGTTTCCTGCAAACTCAGTGACCCACGTGTTCACGTCTATATTGATGACGGACTGCGTTTTGTAAGAGGTTATGAAAATCATTATGATCTTATTATTGTTGATTCCACTGACCCTGTAGGACCCGGTGAGGGACTTTTTACTACTGAGTTTTACGGAAACTGCTATAAGGCTCTTAACGAAAACGGTATTCTCGTAAATCAGCACGAAAGTCCATATTATGGTACCTATGCAAAGGCAATGAAACAGGCTCACAGAAAAATTGTTGAGTTCTTCCCTGTCTGCAAGGTTTATCAGGCTAATATCCCCACATATCCGTCGGGACACTGGCTGTTTGGTTTTGCATCAAAGAAATTCCACCCTGTAAACGATCTTGATGAAGGAAAATGGAACAGGCTCGGAATTGATACTCAATACTATAATACCCGTCTGCACAAAGGCTGTTTTGCACTGCCGACATATGTAACAAAGCAGCTTATGGAGGGTGAATAACCGCTTACGAAAAGTATATTTTTTTGTATTTTTCATACTATAATTTTATATCGGTATTAAAAACAATGTTTTTAAATATATAAATCAAGTAAAAAAACGGAGGCTTTAAAAAATGGGTAAGGCTTTAATTATCGGTGCAGGCGGCGTTGCAAGTGTCTGCATACACAAATGCTGTCAAAATTCTGATGTGTTCGAGGATATATGCATTGCAAGCAGAACAAAATCAAAATGCGACGCACTCAAAGCAAAACTTGATGGCGGAAAAACAAAAATATCTACGGCACAGGTTAACGCTGATAATGTTGATGAGCTTATTGCTCTTATTAACAGCTACAAACCTGATGTTGTTATAAATCTTGCTCTTCCATATCAGGATTTAACAATTATGGACGCTTGTCTTGCAACAAAAACAAACTATGTTGACACGGCAAATTATGAACCGCTCGATACGGCAAAGTTTGAATATAAGTGGCAGTGGGCTTACCGTGAGAGATTTGAAAAAGCAGGAATTACCGCTCTTCTCGGCAGCGGCTTTGACCCCGGCGTTACAGGCGTTTTCAGTGCCTATGCAATGAAACATCAGTTCGACGAAATCAATTATATTGATATTCTTGACTGCAACGCAGGCGACCACGGCTATCCGTTTGCGACAAACTTCAACCCTGAAATAAATATTCGTGAAGTATCCGCAAAGGGCAGTTATATTGAAGACGGCAAGTGGGTTGAAACAGAGCCGATGGAAATTAAGAGGGTTTATAACTTCCCTGAAATCGGCGAAAAAGATATGTATCTTCTTCACCACGAAGAACTTGAATCCCTTGCTCTTAACATCAAGGGCATTAAAAGAATCCGTTTCTTTATGACATTCGGACAGAGCTATCTTACACACCTTAAGTGTCTTGAAAATGTCGGAATGACATCTATTGAACCCATTGACTTTGAAGGACATCAGATTGTTCCGTTACAGTTCCTTAAAGCTGTTCTTCCCGACCCTGCTTCACTCGGACCACGTACAAAAGGTAAAACCAATATCGGCTGTATTTTTATAGGTAAAAAAGACGGCAAGGATAAAACATATTATCTTTATAATGTATGCGACCATCAGGAATGTTATAAGGAAGTAGGCTCTCAGGCAGTTTCATATACAACAGGCGTTCCTGCAATGATTGGGGCTGCAATGATTCTTACGGGTAAATGGAACAAACCCGGTGTTCATAATATTGAAGAATTTGATCCGGATCCGTTTATGGAGGATTTGAATAAGTTCGGACTTCCGTGGAAAGAAAGCTTTAATCCTGAACTTGTTGACTGATTTTGATATATATTTTTGAGCAGTGTCAAATTATTTTTACTCTATAATAAACATTTGAGTAAGTAAACAAAGCAAAAAACTTTTTTAAAAAATAGAGCGTATTTTCTGAAAATCCGTTAAAATGGAATTGACAAGAAACGTATGAACGGAGGAACAAATATGCTCTATATTGACGAAAAGTCAAAACGAGAAACCTGACATCAGTCAAGTTTCTCGTTTTTTTTGATTTCTGATAAAATATTTGCTATTTTTGCAAACTGTTCCATTGACAGTTCCTCTGCCCTTGCGTTTTGTTTTATCTCTGCACGCATAAGAATTTCATTTATGGATTGTTTTGAAATTGACATTCCGGAACTCAGAGAATTTGAGAGAGTTTTTCTTCTCTGTAAAAATGAACTTTTTACTACTCTGAAAAACATTTTTTCATCTGTTACAGAAACAGGAGCTTCTTTAAGAATACTAAGTTTTATTACGGCTGAGTCAACCTTTGGTGATGGAATAAAGCTTCCGGCTGAAACCTTAAAAAGCATTTCAGGATTCGAGTAATAGTGAACCGCTGCACTTATCGCTCCCGATTCCCTTGTTCCCGGTTCAGCACATATACGGTCGGCAGCTTCTTTTTGTACCATTACAGTTAAAGAACTTATCGGTAAGCGTTCTTCAAGTAGCCGCATTATAACGGGAGAAGTAATATAATACGGCAAGTTTGCACATATAACAACTTCACCTCCGTTAAATTCTTCCTTTATAAGTTGTTTGAAATCCAACTTCATTGCGTCAGCGTTGATTACTTTTATATTGTCAAAATCTGACAGTGTTTCTTCAAGAACAGGCAAGAGTCTTTTATCAAGTTCGACGGCAACCACCTTCCAGGCAGTTTTTGCAAGCTCGCAGGTCAGTACTCCTGCTCCGGGACCTATTTCAATTACTCCCGCTTTTTCCGATGCACCGCACATCTGAGCCATACGGGGACACACAGTGGGATTAACAAGGAAATTTTGACCGAGTGATTTTGAAAATGTAAATCCGTGTTTTTGCAGCACACTTTTTACATACGAAATATCTGATAGTTTATTCATATATTCTCCTATGATAATTCAGTGATTTTAAATTATATTATTTAGTTAATGCCCTTACATTTGCTTCACTGCCCATTACCATAATGGTTTCTCCCTGAACAAAGACATGATCAGCACTTGGCAGAGGATATATTTTTTCATTGAACTTTGTTGCAAGTATGCTGACAGAATATTTGTTTCGCACGGAAATCTGTATAATACTTTTTCCAATCCAGTTATTAGGTACGGCAATTTCATATATTGCATATTCGGAGGTAAGCTCAATATAATCAAAAATATTCTTTGCTCCGAATTTAACAGCCAGACGCTCGGCAATATCTCGCTCGGCATAAACAACATAGTCCGCACCGTTTCTTAACAAAAGTTTTTTGTGAACATCACGGTTTGCACGGGCAATAACATATTTTGCTCCGTAATCCTTCAAAAGAACAGTTATTTCAAGTGTTGTCTGAAAATTGTCACCTATTGCAACCACACATATATCAAAATCGTTTATTCCGAGTGATGCAACAAAACGCTCATTTGTAGCGTCCCCTATCTGTATATTTTGGACAATATCAACGGTAGAATCCGCAACCTCTTCTTTTTTTTCAACAGCAAGAACAGTGTTGCCCTCATCTATGAACTTTTGTGCCATATGTCTTCCAAAACGACCAAGTCCTATTATAAGTATCGATTTCATAATTTATATTCCTTTCAATATCCAATAATGTGATTATTGCAATTAACCAACTTGTATTTTTTCTGACGGCATTCTTGAAAGTATTGCATTTTTTTCTGACGAAAATGCAAGGAGCATAGTTATTGAACCAACTCTTCCGAACAGCATAAGGAATATGATTATTATTTCACTCGGAATACTCAACAGCGGTGTTATACCCAAAGTTATACCTACTGTTCCTATTGCAGAAGAAGACTCAAACAATACTGTCATAAACGGCAGACCCTCAATGTCACATATAATCATTGATGCTGCAAAGGCAAATACGATATACATTACAAAAATACAGCAAGAAGTCCTGATTACACCGTCTTCAAGTCTGCGTCCGAATGCTTCGATTGATTTTCTTCTTCTGAATGTTGTTATAACACTCATTATCAAAACCGCAAAGGTTGTTGTTTTCATACCGCCGGCGGTAGAACCTGTTGAGCCGCCTATAAACATAAGAAATATCATCATTGCTTTTGAGGACTGCGACAACGCATTCAGGTCAACGGTGTTAAATCCTGCTGTTCGTGATGTAACAGACTGGAACAGAGAGGTAAGTATTCGTTTGTCCATTGACCAACCTGCTGTTGCGGGATTTCTTGCCTCAAAAAGGAAAATAACCAAGGCTCCGCCCAAGATGAGTATTACCGTAACAAGAAGAACCAGCTTTGTATGAAGCTTGTACTTATTAAACGAAAATCTGTTTGTCATCATATCGTACCATACAAAAAAGCCGATTCCGCCGACAATTATCAGTATCATAATAACCGAACATACATACCAGTTATTTTCGACTGATGTAAGAGATGAAAACTGTTCAAATCTACCCATAAGGTCAAAACCGGCATTACAGAATGCCGAAACGGAATGAAATAATGAATAGTACAGTCCTGTTCCAAAACCTAAGAGCGGACAAAAATAAAACGACAGAAGTAAAGTACCCAAGGTTTCCATAATGGCTGAACCAAGAAAAATAAACTTTGTCATTTTTACAACTCCGCCGACCTGAGGCGACGCTATTGAATCCTGTAAAATAAAACGGGACGTAAGTCCTATTTTCTTTTTTGTAAATGAAACAAGTGTTATTGCGATTGTCATATA
>JBJEOP010000063.1:0-12388 GCA_051880775.1 Acutalibacteraceae bacterium | reverse complement strand
CTCGAAATTAACGCCTGCGATATATTCATCCCAGTGTTCCAGCTTCCATGTATCACGGTCTGACTCTCTGTCAATCATACGCTGATGGCATACCTCAGGGTCGGTTACAATCCATACAACAGACAGCTTTGCACCAACCTCGGCAAGCTTTGCTTTAAGATTGTTGATATAGTTCATATCTCTTATTTCTCTTGTGAACGGTGCATTTACAAGAACGGTATTTTCGTATTTGAGTGCTTCAAGTGCCATATCTACAATGACAACATATTCATAATCACGGATTTCCTTTTCAAAAAAGTCCGAGCTTCTGTTATATGGTTGATTTGCAACCGCAAAAATCTGCTTTGAAAGCGGAATAAGGCTGTCTTTATCAAGATAAACGATATGTTTCAGCTCTGTTGCAAGCTTTTTTGACAGCTTGGTTTTTCCGCAGGCAGGCGGTGATGTTACCAGTATCATTCTTTTGGTTTCTTCCATTGACTAAAACTCCCTTTTAAGAAATTTTCATTTCTGTATAAGTATTTTTTTGAATGAACATAAATTTAATTCGTTTGAGAAGTTTGCACATTACGAATAATGATAGCACATTCTTTTCAAAAAATCCATATATTTTATAAATTAAGCAAACATTTTTCCTGAATTTTGAAAAGTAAAATTTTCAAATCTTCAACCATTATATCAGCCACACCGATTTTTTTCAATATATAATAGCACGATTCCGTATAAAAACGGCATAAAATTAAGAAAATACCGGCATACCCTCAGATATACCGGCAAAAATTCACATATCAAATTCTTCAATAATGCATTGGTGCTTTTTTGTCTTTTTGTCATAGGAAATACCGACAAGCAGAACCTTGTCATAATTTTTGATTGCGTCATAATAGTGTCTGTTTTTGATTTGGTTTATTGCTGTTTCGGGACTTTCGTTACATTTGAGTTCAACAATAATCGGAATACCGTCGGGATTCTGAAAATTCGGTACAAGCATAATATCGGCATATCCGTCGCCTGCGGGCATTTCCTGAATGATGTTGTAGCGTTCCCTTGAATAAAAATACGACAGCAAAACAACATATCTTAAACTCTGCTCGTTGTTGTAGTGTACGGGGGCTATTTCTGTGCGGTGTACCTGTTCGATTACTTCCGCAACCCTTTCGCTGTTTTTTGCTTCCGTAAGTTTAGTCAGTTCTTTTGACATCTTGATGAATTTAACGGTTTCAATCCATTGACCTGATTTATTCATACTCGTTACATAAACGTCACGGACTTCTTTATTCGGAATATAGACTTCTTTTGTCTGAAAAATATATCCCAGGTATCCGAGATGAACTAAAAGTGTAAGAACGTCATCACGGTTTGTGAGCGTTACCATATCGTTTGTAAAGCCCAACGGGTCGATTTCGATTTTTTCGCCTGCCACAAGACGCTTTACTGCGTCATTAAGACCGTACAAATTCATTGTGATGTAGCTTTCGAGTGCCTCGTATGTTTCGGTCTGCGTCCAGTAATCAGCGTAATGATGTTTGCTGAGTGACGTTGATACCGAGCGTGGACAATACAGCTTGACATCATCAAGAATATACCCGTTGTACCAATATCGCATTGTATCAATGTTTTCGCCATATTGTTCACACAACTCATTGACTTCTTCTTCCGTAAAGCCTGCACTTCCTGAAATCGGAATAGATTCCATCATTGAGTATTCCGTAAACATATTAAGTGCCGAGTGAGTGCCGTATTTCTTTATCGGCAGGATACCTGTCATATATACAAGTGCAATATAATCCTTGTCTTTCAGCAAATCACGGAGAAAATCAAGATATTTATTCTGTCTGTCCTTGTCGTTACGGTATTCACGGAATATACAATCCCATTCGTCTATCAAAAAGACAAAGGGCTTTTTTGAATATCGGTAAACATCTTCAAAGCAAAAACCCAATATATTTTTGTCAAAATACCTGACATTCGGATAGATCTCGTCAAAGTCCCAAAGGACAATTTTTTTGATATAGTCAAGCATTCCGTGAATGTCATTGCTTCTTGACAATGCCTCCTGCATATTGATTTTGATGACATTATATTTGTTGAGGTGCTGTTCGTAGCTTTGGTCTTTTGAGATTTTAAGATTATCGAAAATTTCCTTTGAGTCGCAGCCCATACTGTAATATGCGGCAAGCATATTGAGATTTACCGTTTTTCCGAATCTTCTCGGACGGCTGACGCAGATGTTCTTTGAATCATATAGCATTAAGCAAGCGTTAGTAAATGCAATGAGTTCCGACTTATCAACAAAAGTCTTGCTTTTAAGGATACTTTTGTACGCTTCATTATCAGGATTGAGATAATAGCCCATAGCTTTCTCTCCTTTCACCGTATTTCACTTTACTATATTATACACTATTATTATAGTTATTTTCAATAAAAAAACGGCACAGAAATATTATCTCTGTACCGTTAAAAATTTTATTTTAAGTTTGAATTGCGTACAAAACATTACCGCTGTGATTATTTATGCGTAAGTCAGCCTGTCACAAAATCAAGCAAATGCGGAAAAAGTTTGTTACTATGACAAAAAAATCATTCTGACATTCAGTCGTTGTGCGAAACAATAACATTGACTAATCCTGCGGAGCAGCCGGCTTAATGGTAATATTTACTTTGAACGCAAATTGACAGCAAAGCATTCCGCTTAAACGGGGTGAACCTTGTTTTTGAGGTCAGCCTCGGGATTTATGCCGATTTTTGCGTCACGGCGTTTTTTGAAGAAGTCGAGTGCAACCTTCGGGAACTGTGCATAGGTCAGGACATCTTCTTCCTGTTCAATCCATTCGGGGATTTCCGCACGGAGCTTTTCAAGCTCAGGTTCGAGCAGGTCAGCAGGACGGCAGGTTACGGGCTTTTCGTCGCCGATAATCTTCTTCTGGAAGTCTTTGTCAACAGGAACAGGAGTTGTGCCGTATTTTCCTGCAACAAGGTCTTTGAATTCCTTTGTGCACATTTTATATCTTTCGCCTGTGATAACATTGAATACAGCCTGTGTGCCGACAATCTGTGACGTAGGTGTAACAAGCGGCGGATAACCTGAGTCCTTACGAACACGGGGTACTTCTTCAAGAACCTGTGTGAGCTGGTCTTCTTTGCCTGCCTGTTTAAGCTGTGAAAGGAGGTTTGAGAGCATTCCGCCCGGAACCTGATAGATGAGTGCCTTTGCGTCTGTTGCAAGCATTTTCGGGTCAAGAAGTCCGCTCTTGATGTATTTGTCACGGAGAGTCATAAAGTACTCTCTGATTTCGGCAAGCTGTACAAGGTCAAGACCTGTGTCGTATTCAGTTCCACGGAGTGCTGCGACCATTGACTCTGTCGGAGCGTGTGATGTGCCGAGTGCAAGCGGTGACATAGCCGTATCAATACGGTCTGCACCTGCTTCAATAGCTTTGAGCAGGCACATTGACGCAAGACCTGATGTATAGTGAGTATGAAGCTGTACAGGAATTTTAACCGCTTTCTTAATAGCACCTACAAGCTCAGCGGTATAATAAGGAGTGAGAAGGGCAGCCATATCCTTAATGCAGATTGAGTCGGCTCCTGCCTGTTCAATTCTCTTTGCATAGTCAACATAATACTGTGTTGTGAAAACAGGACCTGTTGTGTAGCTGATTGCAACCTGTGCCTCAACGTTCGGGTTTTCCTTTTTTGCGGCTTTTGCAGCTTTGATAGCTACCTGAAGGTTCTTTATATCGTTAAGTGCGTCGAATATTCTGATTATATCAATACCGTTTGCAACCGAACGCTGTACGAAATATTCAAGTACATCGTCGGCATAATGACGGTATCCGAGCATATTCTGTCCTCTGAAAAGCATTTGAAGCTTTGTGTTCGGGCAGTTCTTTCTCAGGACACGGAGTCTTTCCCACGGATCTTCATTAAGAAAACGGATACAGGAATCGAAGGTTGCACCGCCCCAGCATTCCAGTGAATAAAATCCGACCTTGTCGAGCTTTTCAAGAATCGGGAGCATATCACTAAGCGGCATTCTTGTTGCTATAAGCGACTGATGTGCGTCACGGAGTACGGTTTCTGTAATTTGTATTTTTTTAGCCATTTACGACTTTCCCCTTTCTAAGACTTTTAAAAAAGTCCTTATCAGTTCAGTGAAACAAGAACTGCACCTGTATCAACCGATTCGCCCTTGCTTACTGCAACAGAGGCAACGGTAGCGTCTTTAGGTGATTTGATTTCGTTTTCCATCTTCATTGCTTCAAGAACAACGAGAACGTCGCCTTTCTTTACAGCCTGTCCTGCTGTTACGTTTACGTTAAGGATTGTACCCGGCATAGGTGCTTTTACGGGTTCACCGCCTGCTGCTGCGGCAGCCTTCGGAGCGGCTTTCGGAGCCGGAGCAGCCTTTGGAGCGGCAGCCGGAGCTGTTGTTGTAACGGCTGAGCCGTCTGTTTCTTCTACCTGAACATCATAAGCAACGCCGTTTACTGTTATTTTCAAATTTTTCATAATAAAAATTCCTTTCAGTTCTTAATATCGAAAACAAGAATACAAAATCAGATATAAAGGTTATTGTGCTTTTTCGGAAGTGTTGAAACACGCTTGCCGCTGAGAAGTTCAAGAGATGCAATGATTTTTGCTCTTGTGTCCTCAGGATTGATGATGTCTTCAACATATCCGTTTGCGGCTGCGTCAAGTGCCGTGCAGTTTTTATCCTTATATTCAGCAATAAGAGCGGCTTTGTCGGCTTTCGGGTCTTTTGATTCGTTGAGCTTTCCGCCGAAATCGTCGCCGAGCATAATTACTGCGGCAGCCTCAGGATTAAGAGCCGAAACGGAAGCTGTCGGCCACGCAAAAGTAATATCAGCGGCTGCTCCCGTACCTGCTGTCGCAATATAAACAGCACCGTAAGCGTCGCCTGTGATAACTGTGATTTTTGCCGTTGTAGCCTCAGCATAAGCTGATGTGAGCTTTGCGGCTGATTTTATACATTCAAACTTCTGTGCGTCAACAAATGTAATAACAGGAATACCGAATGCGTCACAGAATCTTATAAATCTTGCTGCCTTTGAGCAGGATTTTGAGTCGAGAACAGACTCTGACGTTGCAACAACACCTACTGTGTCGCCTGTTACCGTTGCAAGAAGAGTCTTTACAGCCTTGCCGTATTCTGCCTGTAACTCAACGGCACTGTCGCTGTCAACAACGGCTTTAACAGCCTCAGCAGCCTTTGTGTCGGTTGTCGGAGCAGATACAGGCTCGTCAAATTCAAAGCCTGCGGCAACTTCAAGGTTATTTGACGGAAGAAGTGCAAGAATATCCTTTGTCTTGCTTATTGCCTCGTCCTCTGACTTTGTAACGATATGTGCCGTGCCGTGCTTTGCGTTTTCTGCGGCTGACGCATTTGCACCGCTGGTTTCGAGTGAAAACTCAGCCTTTTCCGACATAACTACAACATCTGCACAAGCTGCGATAAGTGCCTGTGTTCCGAAGCATTTTCCGAGTACAACCGAAATCTGCGGAACAACGCCCGAAAGATTGTTGGAATATTTAAGAACATCGCCGTAAGCTGCTAAAAGCTCCGAACCCTCTGTAAGACGACCGCCTATTGAGTCATAAAGTGCTACAACGGGTGCACCTGTTTTGAGTGCAAGGTCATATACCTTCTTTATTTTTGCTGCCTGTGCCTTTGACATAGCACCGCCTGCAATGTCGCTGTTCTGTGCATAAGCATAAACTCCTGCACCGTTTACATAGCCGTATGCTGCGACAACCTCGGCATAACCGTCTGCTGACTTAACAAAAGTATCAATTTCCGTAAAAGCTCCGTCGTCAAACAGCTTTGAAAGGCGTTCATAAGCCTTTGTTGCACTTATTTCCGTGCGTGCTGCTGCGAGAGCCTCTGTTTTAGATTCAATACTCATCCCTTATCCTCCTTATTATTGCTGAAAAATAAAATTTCTCGACATATATTATAGTACAAACTTGTCGAAATATCAAGCCTTAAATTCAGTTTGGAGTGTGGAGTGTGGAGTTATAGTAAAAGTCATTGAATATTTCCTAATGAATAAATAGGCAAATGCGTGTAATAACATTCGCAGTCTGATTTTATCTATGCTTGTAATAGGTAAATTTCATTAGCGTTTACTATAATTCGTAATGCGTAATTATTATATACATCGTCAGCCTGCCATAAAAATAATCGCTTGACAAACGGTTTTAAGGTAGCTATAATAATATTGTTCAAAACAAAACTGTTCAATTTATAACATTATGGAGATGATTAGCTTTGGACATTATGCTTGAAAATATGTATGTAAACCGTGAACTGTATTCTGCACTGTTTAATCCCGTTTGCTTTAAACACGGACTGACATCAGCCGAGCTTCTTGTTTTGCTGTTTTTAGCGGGAAATAAAGAGTATGACACCGCAAAGGATATTGTCAACAAGCTGAAAATTGCAAAATCTCACGTGTCAATTTCCGTAAGAGGCCTTGAAGAACGGGGTTATCTTACAGGCGAATACGAGGGACGAAACCGCCGTACAATTCATTTACAGCTTTGCGACACGGCAAAGGATATTATCGACGACGCACGGAACGTTCAGAAACAATTTCAGTCGATTTTAGTCAGCGGATTTTCGGAAGAAGAACTCGAAAACTTCAAAAGCTATCTCAGACGAGCGACTGATAACGTCAATATGTATCTTAAAAATCTCTCGGCGACAAACAAACAATAAATACACGGCTTTAAGAAAACAGCCGTTAATTACCGAATTTCCAAATGAAAGAAAGTGTTATTATGCCAAATGAAAATAATTCTTCTGAACTTACAAACGAACTTATTTACCGCAAATATCTTATGAACAGCGAACAACGTTGTCAGTTTTTCAGGGAAATGAATATACCCGAATATATCGCTATGCATATTATCGCCGAAACAGCATCAAAGGAAACGATATATTCAGGAAGAACGTACTTAAAGGATATTTCAGACAAAATGCAGATTTCAATCCGACAGACCTCAAAAATAATTGCAAGCCTGCGTGACCGTGGACTCGTGCAGTGGGCTCACGACGGAAACGGTGCTGACGGAACTTATGTTATTATTACCGACTCAGGCACAAAGCTTATGCAAAATCAGGAAACTATGCTCAAAGACTATTACGGACGGGTAATAGATAAATTCGGCATAAAAAAGATGATTCAGCTTTTGCAGATGATGAAAGAGCTTGAAACCGTTATGAGTACGGAGCTTGAAGAAACGGAGGAAACGACAGATGCAAACGAATGATTATTTTCAGGGACTTGAAAGCGTATGCCGAAAAAACGACAGCATTGCACCGAGATTATACGACGAGTACGGCGTAAACAAGGGACTTCGTGACGAAAACGGCAACGGCGTTCTTGCAGGACTGACCAATATATCAAAGATTATTTCATCAAAAATCGAAAACGGAAAAAAGGTATCCTGTGACGGAGAATTGTGGTACAGGGGCTACCGTGTCGAAAATCTGATTGAAAACCTTGGCGACAATGAAGAAGGCTTTGAAAAAGTCGCTTATCTTCTTCTTATGGGAGAACTGCCTGACGACGAAAAACTTACGGCGTTCAAAACGTTAATCGGCGAATACCGCACACTGCCCACGAATTTTACCCGTGATGTAATAATGAAAGCACCCGGCAGTGATATTATGAATTCTATGACAAGAAGCATTCTGACTCTTGCATCTTACGATAGCAAAGCCAACGACACAAGCGTCAGCAATTCAATTCGTCAGTGTATCGCACTCATCAGCGAGTTCCCTATTCTTGCCGTTTATGCATACCACGCTTACAACTATTACGAAAAACAGGAAAGTATGATTATACACAGACCCGACCCAAAGCTGTCAACTGCCGAGAACATTCTGCTTATGCTTCGTCCCGACAAAAAATACACGGCAACCGAGGCAAAGGCTCTTGACACGGCACTAATTCTGCATATGGAACACGGCGGCGGCAACAACTCCACTTTTACAACAAGAGTTGTAACTTCGTCGGGTTCGGATACATATTCAACCATCGCCGCAGCTATGTCATCTCTTAAAGGTCCCAAGCACGGCGGTGCAAACATCAAGGTAATGGAGATGATGTCCGACATTCGCAGCCACATCAGCGATTACAACGACAAGGACGCAATTTCCGCATACCTCACGAAAATCGTTGACAAAGAGGCTTTTGACCGCAAGGGGCTTATCTACGGAATGGGACACGCAGTATATTCCCTTTCTGACCCACGAGAGCGTATATTCAAAAAGTATGTCGAAAAACTTGCTGCCGAGAAAAACCGTGAATACGATTTCACTCTTTATCAGAACATAGAAGAACTTGCACCGCAGATTATCGCACAAAAACGTCACATCTACAAAGGCGTAAGTCCGAATGTGGATTTTTACAGCGGATTTGTTTATGAAATGCTCGGTATCCCTCAGGAGCTTTACACGGCAATGTTCGCCGTTGCACGAATTGTCGGCTGGTCTGCCCACAGGATTGAAGAACTTATCTGTACTGACAAAATTATCCGACCTGCTTATATGAGCGTTATGGAGAAACGGAGTGCCTCCGTACCCGAATTGGCTTTAAAGTCAATATAACCGTTAAGTTAATTTCCTCACCGTAAGCCTATGCAATTATTACACGCAGCAAGCTGACAGTTCACACAACATTCCTGACTCCTGATTAAAAACGGTACACAGATTTTTGTTTCTGTGTACCGTTTTTGAATTATTGTGCCTGTTCACTGTCGTTAAGAATATCCTTGCAAACAACAAAAAGAGCCTTAACCACGAAAATCCGTAGTTAAGACTCGGCTTGGTGCGAGTGACGGGACTTGAACCCGTACGTCGTGCAACACACGCCCCTCAAACGTGCCTGTCTGCCAATTCCAGCACACTCGCATTTATTTGTTTTTTCAGAGAACATTAGCTATTATAAATCATATTTTTCCTTTTGTCAAGGGTTTTTCTGAAATTTTTTATTTTTTATTTCAAAGTAAATGCATACTCCCCAAAAAAGCCGCACTTACTCCCCAAAAAAGCCGCACTTACTTTGAAAACTCAAACATTCTATCTATATGCAAAAATAACGGGCATATAATAATGTAATAAATTTTTGTTTCTCTCTATATCCTTGTCAGAAATTGCGGAGGAACATTTTTTGTAAGCCACACACCGTTTAAGGAAATGTAAAACTTATATCCCTGACGGAACATTTCGCCGCTGTCCACACGATATACAATCGGCTTTCCGTGACGCATACCTACCTTTTCCGCCGTCTGAACATCTTTTGAAAGATGAACATACAGTCTGCTCTGAGGCAAAAGTCCCTGTTGTTCAATGGATTTTGAAAATCTGTCCGCTGTTCCGTGAAAAAGCTCCTCGGGAGGTTCGGTTTCTTCCGGTTCAACATCAACAGGAATTGAATGTCCCTGATTTGCCCGTATAAGCTTGCCGTCAGGGCTTATTGTGTATCTTTGCTTTTCGTCTGTTTCCACAATGTGATTTAAAATTTCCCTGTTGATATTATATTTTTTATCATGTCCGTTAATGCCGTCAATAAGCTCATCAATATCTGCCCAGCCGTGTTCATCAAGCGTTATCCCTATAACTTCCGGCTTATGCCGCAGTATAAGGCTTAAAAATTTACTTGTCTTAGTCAAATCCATATACAAGTCTCCTCCTGTACCAAAGTCAAACATATCAAAAGAAACGGCAGTACCGGTTTAACGATACTGCCGCCTGTATTTGTCACAAAACAGATTTTAAAAATCAAGCCTTGCCTACTGAACCGAAAAGCTCCATCTTTTCTTTAACGGTAGCCTTGATAGCCTCAAAGCCCGGAGCGAGGAGTTTTCTCGGGTCAAAGCCCTTGCCCTGCTGATCCTTGCCTGCTTCGATGTACTTTCTTGTTGCGTCAGCAAATGCAAGCTGGCACTCTGTATTAACGTTAATCTTTGAAACGCCGAGGCTGATTGCCTTCTTTATCATATCAGCCGGAATACCTGTACCGCCGTGAAGAACGAGTGGCATTGAACCTGTGAGCTGCTGAACAGCGTCAAGAGTTTCAAAGCTGAGTCCCTGCCAGTTTTCAGGATATTTACCGTGAATGTTGCCGATACCTGCGGCAAGCATTGTTACGCCGAGGTCAGCAATCTGCTTGCATTCCTGTGGGTCTGCACATTCGCCCATACCTACAACGCCGTCTTCTTCACCGCCGATTGAGCCAACCTCTGCTTCGAGTGAAAGACCCTTTTCCTTGCAGATTGCAACGAGTTCCTTTGTCTTTTCGATGTTTTCTTCGATCGGATAGTGTGAGCCGTCGAACATAATTGAGCTGAAACCTGCTTCGATGCACTTCTTTGCACCCTCGTATGAACCGTGGTCAAGGTGGAGAGCAACAGGAACTGTGATGTTGAGTTCCTCGAGCATACCGTTTACCATACCTACAACTGTCTTGTATCCGCACATATACTTGCCTGCACCCTCTGAAACACCGAGAATTACAGGTGAGTTGAGTTCCTGTGCTGTAAGAAGGATAGCCTTTGTCCATTCAAGGTTGTTGATGTTGAACTGACCTACTGCATAGTGGCCCTGTTTTGCCTTTGTAAGCATTTCTGCTGCATTTACTAATGGCATTATAATCACGCTCCAAATTTTTTATAAATTTTTAGTATGCATAAGCAAATCCGCCCTTCTGCACACTTACAATTTTATATTATACAGTAAAAATCGTAAAATATAAAGACATAATAGAAATTTTTTTCAAATTTATGCATTTTTTTCTTATTCAACAATTTTAATTGTCAAATTTGATATAAATTATGCTGAAATTTCGTATTTTGTCGCAATACAGGCTTAATATAACATTTACAGGGCAGCATAATGCCTGCTTTACCGATTTAATGTCAAATCAGCAAACGCCGCAATGCTTGACTTTTCGTCAAAAAAGCTGTATTTTTATATATATATTTTATAAACCGATTAAATAAAATTCAAAGTCTGTATAAAAGGGCAAAACCGACATCAGACCAAAGGTAAGGGGATTTTTTCAAATGCTGACACTCGACAAAATCTATCACGCTTCGTATGTTTTAAAAGATGTTATCAGACCTACCGATATGATTAAGGCACAAAATCTTTCGGACGAATGTGAGATTTACCTCAAAACCGAAAATCTTCAAATCACCGGTGCATTCAAGGCAAGAGGTGCTTATTACAAGATTTCACAGCTTACCGACGAAGAAAAAGCAAGAGGCGTTATCACCTGTTCGGCAGGAAACCACGCTCAGGGCGTTGCACTTGCGGCGGCAAGAAACAACATCAAATCGCTTATCTGTATTCCCAACTCGGCACCGATTTCAAAGGTTGAGGCAACAAAAAGCTACGGTGCAGAGGTTTGTCTTGTTGAGGGAACCTACGACGACGCTCACGACAAGGCTGTTGAACTTCAAAAGGAAACCGGTGCAACCTTTATTCACCCGTTTGACGACGAAATGGTAATTGCGGGACAGGGTACAATCGGTCTTGAAATTCTCGACCAGCTTCCCGATGTTGACGCAGTAATTATTCCGATTGGCGGCGGCGGACTTATCAGCGGCATTGCATACGCAATAAAATCGCTTAATCCCAACGTAAAGGTTTACGGCGTTCAGTCAGCCGGTGCTCCGTCAATGTATCTTTCGATTGCACACGACAGCATTGAAACTCTGCCGAGCGTTCACACCATTGCCGACGGTATTGCGGTAAAAACTCCGGGCGAAATCACCTTTGATATATGCAGAAACTATGTTGACGAAATTATGACCGTAACCGACGACGAGGTTGCAACCGCCATTCTTTCACTCATCGAAAAGCAGAAGCTTATTTCCGAGGGTGCAGGTGCCGTTTCGGTTGCCGCTGCGTTGTTCAACAAATTCCCGATAAAGGGCAAAAAGGTTTGCTGTCTTGTTTCCGGAGGAAATATCGACGTTACAATTCTTTCAAGAGTTATCGACAGAGGCTTGCAGAAAGCCGGACGTCTTGCCGAATTTACAATCGAACTCAAAGATATGCCGGGCGAGCTGAGAAACGTCGCAAAAATTATCTCTAATCTCGGTGCAAACGTTATCGCAGTAAACCACGACAGAGCCGACCTCAACACGGACATCAACTCCTGCTACCTCCGTGTTTCCCTTGAAACAAGAAATCACGAGCACGTTCAGAAAATCAAGGACGAACTCGTCAAAAAAGGCTACCGCATTGTAGATAATTCGTAATCAGAGTGGAGTGTGGAGAGTGGAGTTGTTGTGACCACCACTGTTTTCGCTGAATTGAGTTATTGAAAAGGATAACTGATTATATAATATT
>JBJEOP010000062.1:0-12422 GCA_051880775.1 Acutalibacteraceae bacterium | reverse complement strand
ACGAGAATCGAACTCGTGTTACCGCCGTGAAAGGGCGGTGTCTTAACCGCTTGACCACCGGGCCGCATTTGGTAGCGGCAGTGGGACTTGAACCTACGACACTTCGGGTATGAACCGAATGCTCTAGCCAACTGAGCTATGCCGCCATATTACTGCCGTTCTCAACAGTCAGCTTCATTATTATATAACAGCAATAGGGTTTTGTCAATAGTTTTTTTCGATTTTTTTTATATTTTTAAATTTATATTTATACTATTTGTATTTTAAATCTGTATTATACAAATCATTGAATTATAAACATATTATTTTCCTTGTGCTTATATTATACTCCCCCACTTTCAGATTTAAAGCACTTACCTGTTGTTTTTAAAGAATATTTAGCTGTACTATTCATTTTCTGTTTCAGAGATATACAAACCGTAATATTTCAGATTTATTTTTCTTTCAAGTAATTAAAAAGTTTTCAACATCAAATTGTTGAAAAAGTGGAAAACTTATTAACATTGATGTTGAAACGAATATATTGTTTTTTTGGAAAAATTCCTCGAATTATACACTATATATATTGTTTTTTGAAAAATCAAGGCATATTTTCTTGTAATATTCGTGTAAAAAATTACAGTCTGTACACGGTTTTAAACACTTTCAACTTTTGTATGTTGAAAACTTGTTATTTTTCAACTTTACATTTTGTAAAATAGTCCGTATCGAGTATTGAAAGATGGTCAATATCATAATATATTTTGTCTTTCAAAAGTTCACAGCGGGCTGTACCCTCAAACTGCATACCGATTTTCTCCATAACCCGACGTGACGCAGCATTTATACTCATACACATACCGCCTATGCGTTTGAATTTCAATTCTTCAAAACCGTACCTCAGCATTTCTTCTGCCGCCTCGGTAGTGTATCCCATATTCCTGTAAGCTCTGTCAATATAGTATGCAATATCGGCTCTGTTATGCATTGAATTTATATTGATAAGTCCGACATTTCCTATGTAGCGGTTCGTGCTTTTTTCAAACATACCAAACTCAAAGGCTGTTTTATTTTTTGCATTGATTTTTATAACCTTAAACCACCATTCTGCCCTTGCTCTTGTGTAGTTGCGTGGAATTGCGTAGGTTGTTTCATATATTTCAGGCTGACGGACAACACTCAGAAAACCGTCAATATCGCTTTTTTTATATTCTCTTATTATAAGGCGTTCGGTATAAAAGGTTTTTTCAAACATTATATTTCTCCTTAATAATAATTGCTTTACGATAAAATATATCTGAGAACATCAAAACAGCGGTTCTCACAATAATTACGCATTACGAATTAAAATCGGGATTGCCGTGTGACATAGCTCAGTCAAGGGCAATCCCGATAATTTTTATTTTTCAGATTTTATCAGCCGTTATAGGAATAGTTAGGAGCTTCCTTTGTAATCTGAATATCGTGCGGATGGCTTTCTTTAAGACCTGCACCTGTAATTCTTACAAATCTTGCCTTATCGTGCAGTTCCTGAATTGTTGCACAGCCTGTATAACCCATACCTGAACGAAGTCCGCCGACAAGCTGATAGATAGTGTCGGACAGCGGTCCCTTGTAAGGAACACGACCTTCAACGCCCTCAGGGACAAGCTTTTTGTTGCCTGCCTGGAAGTAACGGTCGGCACTTCCTCTGCCCATTGCACCAAGGCTGCCCATTCCACGGTAAACCTTGAACTGTCTGCCCTGATAGATTTCGTTTTCGCCCGGTGATTCCTCACAGCCTGCAACAAGTGAGCCTATCATAACAACGCTGCCGCCTGCGGCAAGAGCCTTTACTATATCGCCCGAATACTTGACACCGCCGTCAGCGATAACGGGTATTCCGTGCTTTGAAGCCTCATAAGCTGCATCATAAATTGCGGTAATCTGCGGAACGCCTATACCTGCAATAATACGGGTTGTACAGATTGAACCCGGTCCGATACCAACCTTTACGCAGTCTGCACCGGCGTCAATGAGAGCCTTTGCCGCCTCAGCCGTTGCAATATTTCCTGCGATAAGCTGTACATCGGGGAATGCTTTTTTAACCTTTGCAACAGCATTGACAATATTGCTGTTGTGTCCGTGTGCAGAGTCAAGAACAAGGACATCGACCTGTGCCTTTATGAGCTCGGCAACTCTTTCAAGGACATCTGACGTTGCACCTATTGCGGCACCGCAGAGAAGTCTGCCGTTTTCATCTCTTGCACTGTTAGGATACTGAACGGATTTTTCTATATCCTTAATGGTGATAAGTCCCTTTAACAAGCCGTCCTTATCAACAATAGGAAGTTTTTCGATTTTATGTTTTTTAAGTATAAGCTGAGCCTCTTCCAGAGTTGTTCCGACAGGTGCGGTTACAAGGTTTTCTCTGGTCATTACATTGGCAATACGCTGACTGTAATCGGTTTCACTCATAAAACGAAGATCACGGTTTGTAATAATGCCTACAAGCTTTCCGTTTTCACAGATTGGTACACCCGAAATCTTATATTTTGCCATAAGCTGATTTGCGTCGTTTACATAGTGTTCAGGTGTAAGATAAAAAGGATTTACAATAACTCCGTTTTCAGATCTTTTTACTCTGTCAACGGCGTCTGCCTGCTGTTCAATAGTCATATTCTTATGAATAATTCCGATACCGCCTTCTCTTGCAATAGCAATAGCCATTCTTGTTTCGGTTACGGTATCCATAGCGGCAGTCATAATCGGTGTGTTGAGCTTAATTTTCTTTGTAAGGTGCGTACTGATGTCAACATCTCTCGGCTCTACATCGGATTCTCCCGGAATGAGCAGAACATCGTCAAAAGTAAGACCTTCTTTACCAAATTTGTCCTTATAATCTGCGGTCAGCATCCTCTGGTTTCCTCCCTATTCATATAAATAATTTCTTTTATTTAGTTTTTTATTATATCATATACGGATAAAACTATTGTTCTTTTATAGAATTATGTTTTTAAATTTTGAATTGTTTTTTATAAATAAAATTTTCAACCGAAAATCAATAAACGGTGGAAAATTGATTTTTATTTTTCGTACATTCAATTTATTTTCAACCGCAAAGGCAAAAAGTGTTGAAAAGATTTTTTTAATTTCATTTTTCTTTCAACCTTCTGCTCTCAATTCGTTGAAAAAAGTCCGGCACAATCAGTTTAAAATGCAAAAAAATTCCGCAGAAATTAACTTTCCACGGAATTTCATAATATAAAACTTAATTCAAAAATTATTTAACAGGTTTAATTACATCTATACCCATATACGGTCTGAGAACCTCAGGTACTGTTACTGAGCCGTCAGCGTTCTGATACTGTTCAACGATTGCCGGAATTACACGGCTGGTTGCAAGACCTGACGCATTAAGAGTATGAGCAAAATGCATTTTGCCGTCTGCACCTCTGTATCTTACGTTACCTCTGCGAGCCTGATAATCTCTTGCGTTGGACGCTGAGCTTACTTCCTTGTAGATTTCCATACTCGGAATCCATACTTCAATATCGTATGTTCTTGCCATTGAGAACGAGCAGTCGCCTGCGGCAAGCTTGCTTAAACGGTAGTGAAGTCCAAGCTCTCTTACAAGTCTTTCAGCCTTTTCAACAAGCTCCTCAAAAGCTACATCGGACTTGTCGTCCTCGGTGTACTGCACCATTTCAACCTTGTTGAACTGGTGACCTCTTATCATTCCTCTTTCCTCACTTCTGTAAGCACCGGCTTCACGGCGGTAGCAAGGTGTGTAGGCGATATATTTTCTCGGAAGTTCTTCAATTTTCAGAGTTTCATCTCTGTGAATATTTACGAGAGCGGTTTCGGCTGTCGGGAGCATAAATTTCTTGTCCTCGCTTGTAGGATTTTTAATCCAGTAAACCTCTTCGGTAAACTTCGGGAACTGACCTGCAACATAACCGCACTGATAGTTAAGCATATGCGGCGGAAGAATAAACTCAAAGCCGTCCTTGATGTGTTCATTGATAAAGAAATTGAGCAAAGCCCATTCCATTCTTGAACCCCAGCCTCTGTAAAGCCAGCTGCCTGCACCGGCAATTTTTGCACCACGCTCGTAGTCAATCATTCCGAGGCTTTCGCAAAGCTCAACGTGATTTTTCATCGGAAAATCAAAATTAGGTTTTTCGCCGAAATAACGTACAGGCTGATTGCTTTCCTTGCCGCCGGCACATACATCGTCATCGGGCAGGTTAGGAAGTGAAAGAAGAAGTGATTTCTGCTTTTCGTCAAGTTCTTTGATTTTTGCGTCGCCGTCCTTGATTTCAGCGGAAAGCTCTTTCATCTTTGCCATAATTTCGCTTGCATCTCCGCCGGCCTTTTTAATCTGCGGAATCTGCTTGCTTGCGGCATTCTGTTCAGCCTTCATAGTTTCAATCTTGCCCATTTGTTCACGCTTTTGTGCATCTACTGCAATAATTTCGTCAACAACGGAATCAAGGTTCATTTCTCTTTTTTTGATTTTTGCTTTAATTTCGTCAGGCTTTTCTCTGAGAAGTTTAATGTCTATCATTTTCTGTTTCCTCATTTCTATAAAATTTATTTCGATAAGCTGCCATACAGTGCTTATATAAACCGAAAATATTATAGCACAAAGTTTTGTCTTATGCCATAGATTTTAAAAGTAAATAACAATTTTTTGATTTTATTTATCAAACAGCTTTGCAAGTTCATTGAGGTCTTCTTCACTGTAAAACTCAATTTCAAGAACGCCGCTGTTTTCCTTGCCGTTTTTAACCTTTACCTTACGGCTGAGATGTTCGTTGAGTGCCAGTTCAACCTCGTCATAAAACGGATTGCGTTTTTGTACTTTAACAGGCTGTTTGTCTTTTTGTTCGTTATATTTTTTTGCAAGGCGTTCAATATCACGAACGGTAAGGTCATTCGGCTTGATAAGATTTGCGACCCTTATCAATTCTTCTTCGTCACTGAACGCAAGCAATGCCCTTGCGTGTCCCGAAGTAATCGTACCGTCTGAAAGCATATTAAGCACTGCCTGCGGAAGATTAAGCAGTCGGAGTGCATTTGCAATAACAGGACGGCTTTTGCCGACTGATTTTGAAATCTGGTCTTGTGTTAAACCGTAGTCATCTGCAAGAGATTTATAACCGAGTGCCTCTTCAAGCGGAGTAAGGTTCTCACGCTGTAAATTTTCAATCATTGAAATCTGCATCATTTCGGAGTCGGTCATCTCACGGACAATTACGGGAACCTCCGTGAGTCCTGCCATACGGCTTGCCCTCCAACGTCTTTCGCCCGCAACAAGCTGATAACCTCCGTCCGCAATCGGACGAACAAGCAGCGGCTGTAATACGCCGTGAATTGCGATTGAATCCGCAAGCTCCCTCAGACTTTCTTCATCAAAATCGTGACGGGGCTGTGAGCGGTTAGGCTCAATGTCGGAAATTTTAAGCGTAATTGTACTGCCGCCGTCATCAATATTATTCTCCTGAAAAATAGCGTCCAGACCTTTGCCGAGTCCGCCTTTTTTTCCTGCCATTTATTTTTCTGCCCCCTTAACTGTTATTATTTATAATTTCTTTTGCAAGCTCCATATATGCAACTGAGCCCTTGCACGATTTATCAAAATACATTATCGGCATACCAAAGCTCGGAGCCTCAGACAGTCTTACTCCACGAGGAATAACCGTGCCAAAAACTTTTCGTGGGAAAAACTTCTTGACTTCTTCAACTACCTGCTGTGTAAGGTTCAGTCTGCCGTCATACATTGTAAGCAGTACGCCCTCAATTTCAAGATATTCATTGTAGCGGCGTTTGATTTTTCTGACGCTGTTCATAAGCTGTGACAGACCTTCGAGTGCGTAATACTCAGGCTGAATAGGAACAAGCAGAGTATCTGCCGCACAAAAAGCATTTGTTGTAATAAGACCGAGTGACGGCGGACAGTCAATGAATATGTACTCATAGCTGCCCTTTATGAGTGCAAGAGCGTCTTTGAGCTTTGCCTCCCTGTGTTCTTTTTCTGCCAGTTCAATTTCTGCGGCGGCAAGATCCATACTTGAAGGAATAATGTCGAGATTTTCAAATTCTGTTTTTACAACAGTTTCAGCCGCCTTTACATCTTCAATCATAATACTGTAAGATGAACGCTTTACGCTGCGTTTGTCAACACCGACGCCGCTTGTTGCGTTTCCCTGTGGGTCTATGTCAACGAGAAGAACCTTGTGTCCGAGCATAGCAATACCTGCCGAAACATTAACGGCTGTTGTAGTCTTTCCTACTCCGCCCTTTTGATTTGTAACTGCAATAATTTTGCCCAAATTTTTTCCCTCCAAAGCACAAAATGCTTTATTTTTCTTTTTATTTATTTTATTGATTCCATTATATCACGAATTTCCATATCCGTAAATCAATTTTAAGCATTTTTTCCTGTTTTTCAAAAAAATGTTTCACGTGAAACAGCAGGCGGGTGGTATGCCGCCACGGTCAATTCGCATTCAAAGTTATTGTTACCATTTATTCATCGTCCGCACCAGCGGCAAGCTGCCGCTCCCGATTCGCGTTCAGGCTTATTGTTACCGTTTACTCATTTTCCGCACCAGCGGCAAGCTGCCGCACCCGAATTGCGTTCAAAGTTATTGTTACTATTTATTCATCGTCCGCACCAGCGGCAAGCTGCCGCTCCCGATTCGCGTTCAGGCTTATTGTTACCGTTTACTCATCGTCCGCACAATAAACTCAGTGTTATTATCCCTCGCAACAACTTATTGATTAACTCAACATTCCTAACTCCTAACTCCTAACTCCTAACTAACAAAAGGCCGCCCGATTTTATTACGGACGGCTTTTGTGTGTGGATTAGGGGAAAATATAAACTTGTAATCAATTTCAGGCGGTCATATTTCCGCTGTTATCATCGGGATTTATGTTGCACTTGGAAATCCTGACTGTATATTCAATGAAATCATCTGTTTCATTCTGGTTTGAAATTGCATCAATACCCGATGAACGCATTGTGTTTACCGCCTTGTTAATGGTGTTTTCAAAAATTTTTATGTCTTTGATTACAACACGCTTTTTCTGAGTTTTGCGTTTATGGATATTTTTTTCGTTAAGAGCGGCGTCAATATATTTTTCCGACTGTGAAACATTCATATTTCTTTCAATTATCTCGCTGAGGATAATTTTTCTTGTTACAGGGTCGTCAATTCTGAGTAAAGCACGGGCGTGTCGCTCGGTAAGATTTGCTTTAATAATCCATTCACGCTCTTCACGGCTGAGCTTTAAAATTCTGAGCTTGTTTGCAACCGTTGATTGTCGCTTACCCAAACGCCGTGCAGTTTCCTCCTGAGTAAGTCCGTAAACATTCATAACCGTGTTTATGCCCTCTGCCTGTTCAAAGATATTCAAATCTTTTCTTTGCAGGTTTTCCACGAGTGAATAAAGACCTGCCTGTGCGTCATTACAGATAATAACATAACACGGTACTTTTGATTTTCCGCACATTGCCGCCGCACGAAGTCTGCGTTCGCCCGATATAAGCTCATATTCAACTACGCTTATTTTCCTGACGGTAAGCGGCTGTAAAATTCCGTTTTGTTTTATGCTTTCCGCCAGTTCTTTCAGGTCTTCCTGTATGAATATTCTTCGAGCCTGAGTACGGCACGGACGGATTTGTACAAGCGGTATTTCAATTATTTTATTTTGATTTCTTACGGCAGATAACATTACAGCCACACTCCTCTCTGTGACTTAATAATATCACTGCCCTTATAATTTTTCTGTCAAATCCTGCCAGAGAAAAAATTATAATCAGAGTGGAGTGTGGAGAGTGGAGAGTGATGTTAGGAGTTAGGAGTTAGGAATGAGGAATGTAGATTTTTATGCATAAATTTATTGCATAAAATAATACCATTAACTTATGGTGAGGACAATAAGTTAATGGTATGAATAAGTTTGAACAAAATTCGGGTGCGGCAGCTTGCCGCTTATAAGGGTTGTTTGTTTATTTTTACGCCACGGCGTGGATATTTCTGCGGAATTGGCTGTATCTTTCTGATTGTAATAATTGTTCTTGTACTGCCGTTGGGTAAGGTTAATGTTTCGCAGCTTTCGGTTTTGCCGCCGAGAATTGCTATTGCGTTTTTTGCGTTTTCAAGCTCGTTTTCGCCGTCGGAGCCTTTCATTGAAACAAACACTCCGCCGACCTTTACATAAGGCATACAGTATTCGCATAGTGCAGGAAGATTTGCAACCGCTCTTGAAACGGCAACATCATACTTTTCACGGAATAGCGGATTTTGTCCTCCCTCTTCTGCTCTTGAATGAACGGTCTGTGCTTTAATGCCTATTGTATTGCACACCTCGTCAAGAAAAACAAGCCGTTTGTTAAGGCTGTCAAGCAGTGTCAGATTTATGTCGTTACGCATAATTTTAAGCGGTATTCCCGGAAACCCTGCACCTGTACCAATATCAACAACGGACGCATTGTCTTTGATGTCGGCATATTTCAGTAAAGTAATGCTGTCTATGAAATGCTTTATTGCAACCTCTGTGTCCTCAGTAATGGCTGTGAGATTGATTTTTTCGTTCCATTCCGAGAGCAGTTTTGCATAGGTTTCAAATTTCTGTTTTTGTGTGTCGGAAATTGAAATATTATTCTCGACACACCATTTTTCAAGTATTTCAGAAATCATATCAATTCTCCTTGCCGTGATTTTTGAGCGACGCAAGATAAATTACAAGCACCGAAATATCCGCAGGACTTACACCCGAAATTCTGCCAGCCTGTCCGAGATTTGACGGACGAACCTTGTTCAGCTTTTCACGGGCTTCAAGACGGAGTCCCTCAATCTTTGAATAGTCAATATCTTTCGGCAGGAGTTTCTTTTCCATTTTTCTTACCTGTTCGATAATTATAAGCTGTCGCTTGATATAGCCCTCGTATTTAATCTCAATCTCAACCTGTTCAAAGATATTCGGATTGATGTCGGGTCGGGTTGTGTCGATACTTTTCAGAACGTCATAATTAAGCTCGGGTCGTTTCATAAGGTCGATAAGACGTATTCCTGTATTGACCTCAGATGTTTCACGTGAAACAAGTATTTTGTTCAATTCTTCTGACGGAGAAATAACGGTTTTCTTGATTCTTTCAAGCTCCTGTTTCATAAGCTCCTGTTTTTCGGTAAATTTCTGCCAGCGTCTGTCAGTAATAAGACCGACTTCTCTGCCAATCGGAGTAAGGCGTGTATCGGCATTATCCTGACGGAGGATAAGCCTGTATTCAGAACGTGATGTCATCATTCTGTACGGGTCATTACAGCCTTTTGTAACAAGGTCGTCAATCAGCGTACCGATATATGAGCTTGCCCTGTCAAGAATCATAGGCTCACGTCCGAGAACTTTAAGTGCGGCATTTATTCCCGCAACAAGTCCCTGTGCCGCCGCCTCTTCATAGCCCGAGCTTCCGTTAAACTGTCCTGCACCGTAAAGTCCCGGAAAATCCATAAATTCAAGCGTCTGGTTCATCTGTATCGGGTCGGCACAAAAATACTCAATCGCATAAGCCGGACGCATAACAATACAATTTTCAAGACCCTTTATAGAATGATAGAATTTAATCTGTACATCTTCGGGCAGTGACGAGGACATTCCCTGTAAATACATTTCTTCCGTATCAATACCGCACGGTTCAATAAAAAGCTGATGTCGGGGCTTGTCGGAAAAACGCATAATTTTATCCTCGATACTCGGACAGTAACGTGGACCTATTCCCTCTATCTTTCCACTGTACATCGGCGAGCGGTCAATGTTATCAAGTATAATCTGCTTTGTTTTTTCATTTGTCCAGCTTATGTGGCACTTAACCTTGTTTTCCTTTGGTTGTTCGGTGTCATACGAAAACGGAACAACAGGTTCATCTCCCGACTGTTCTTCAAGGTCGCTGAAATCAATACTTGATTTCAGCACTCTTGCCGGAGTACCTGTTTTGAATCTTCTTATTCTCATACCGAGCTTTTCGAGTGAATCGGGCAAAAACTTTGCCGGAAACATACCGTCAGGGCCGCTTTCGTAAGAAACATCACCTACATAAACTTTGCCGCCGAGGTATGTACCCGTTGCGAGTATAACTGTTTTTGAATAATACTGTGCTTCAAGTCTTGTTGTCAAAAGCCATCTTCCGTCCTCCGTGCGTTCAAGTGCAACTATTTCAGCCTGACGGAGTTCAAGATTTTCCTGTAATTCAAGTGTATGTTTCATTCTTGTGCTGTAAGCACGTCTGTCAATCTGAGCCCTCAGCGAATGTACTGCCGGACCTTTTCCACGGTTAAGCATACGAATCTGCAAAAAACAATCATCTGTTGCTTTTCCCATTTCTCCGCCGAGAGCGTCAATCTCCCGTACAAGATGTCCCTTTGCCGTACCGCCTATTGACGGATTGCACGGACAGTTTCCGACAGCGTCCATATTTATCGTAAACACGCCTGTTTTACAGCCAAGTCTTGCGGCGGCAAGTCCTGCCTCAATTCCTGCGTGTCCTGCACCTATAACAGCAACATCAAATTCACCTGCAATAAACTTCATAACTATCCCCCAAAATAATTCATAATTCACAATTCATAATTCATAATTATATTGTTTCACGTGAAACATTGTTTGATAAACAACCTTGTGTTTATCAGATGGTTTCATAGACTTTTTAATTTTTCCAAGGACGCTTTTTTTCTGTCCAACCCTTTTCTTTCCAATAATTTACGTCTGCTTCATTCCAGCCGTTTTTCTGCATTAAGTGCATAATATAAAAAAACGCTTTTGTCTTTACAGATGGTTTTACATTTCCATAGTTTTTTCTGATTTTTCGGGCTAAATTATCAGTCTTTTTATCAATACGTTTTTTTATCTTGTCGCTGACTCTCTCCCACGATATTTCTGCAACGCCTGTTCCGTATTTATATGTTTTTGGAATTCCCCAAAAGAATGTACTGTCCGCCATATCCTTATTTGTACTTTTCATTCCTGCTCCCGCAGCGGTTGAAATACATACAGCCTGCTTATTAAACATTTTTTCTTCGGGTCTGTGTACCATCCATCTGTAACCGTAATGATCCAACAAATTTTTCATTGCACCTGTTGCATGATATACATACACAGGGCTTGCAAGAATAATAACATCGGCATTATTTATTGCTTCTGTAACAGGTTTGAGTTTTTCATAATGAGGACATAAATTTTCGGACTTTATAAAACAAGTGGCACACCCGGTACAAAATGAACCAAAATCTCTCGGTAAAAAGAACTCTGTGATTTCACCACCTGATTTTTCAGCAATCATTCTTGCAATATGATAGGTTGAACCTTTATGGCTTTGACCGTGTATAATTGTTATTTTCATTTGCTGAATCTCCCTTAAACCTCAAATCAAATGTTTCACGTGAAACATTGTTTGATAAACAGCCTTGTGTTTAACAGGTTGTTTCACGTGAAACAATAAACTGCATTTATTTTCCAACACAAAAATGAGAGAATACCCTGTCAACAACCGTTTCGGTTACACGTTCACCTGTGAGTTCCAGAAGGCTGTTTATTGCGTCCTCAATTACAACCGTAACAGCGTCAAGTGTTATTCCCATTTTTATTGTGTCAACAGCCTCTTTAACCGAGTTCAGAGCATTTTCCGCCGAAACACGCTGACGTTCCGTTGCAAGAATACCCTCAGATGCATCAAGGTTTGCCGTACCTACTATATCGGCAACCTCTTTTTCAAGCTCGTCTGCCCCGTTTCCGCTAAGTGCCGAAATATAAACTATATGCCTTAAACGCTGACTGATAAAATCGACATCAAGCTGCTGTTCAAGGTCTGTTTTGTTTATTACCGCAACAGCCGGTGCGTCTTTGAGGAGTTCAACCAGTTCTCTGTCGTCATCTGACAGCGGCTGCGACGAATCAAAGACAGCAAATACAAGTCCGGCTCTCATAACTCTTTCCTTTGCCTTCTGAACGCCTATGCTTTCAACCGGGTCATCAGTCGAGCGTATTCCGGCTGTATCCGAAAGATTAAGCGGAATTTCACCTAGCATAACCGTTTCTTCAATTACATCTCGTGTTGTACCGGGAATATTCGTTACGATAGAGCGTTCACAGCCCGAAAGCAAATTCATAAGCGTTGATTTTCCGACGTTTGGTCTGCCTGCAATAACGGTATCTACACCCTCTCTTATAACCTTTCCTGCATCATAATTTTTGAGCAGCGTTGACAGTTCGGTTTTACATTGCATAAGAGTTTCAATAAGATTATCGGTATTAACCTGCGGAATGTCGTCCTCGGGATAATCTGCCCAAGCCGACAGATGTGCCGCACAGTTTACCAGCCTTTCACGCACGGAGTCAATTTTTTGTCTTAGCTTTCCCTCCATACAGGACAGAGCCGCCCTTGCCGACTGAGAACC
>JBJEOP010000061.1:0-12442 GCA_051880775.1 Acutalibacteraceae bacterium | reverse complement strand
CGGAGGGCTTGCAAAATGAATTGCTGTAAGTTCAAGCCCTCTTTTCGCCATCATATATGACGCAACAGGGCTGTCTATGCCGCCTGATATAAGCACAGCCGCTTTTCCGCCTGTTCCTACGGGTATTCCGCCTGCACCCTTTATTACGCCTGCCCTTATATAAGACGCAAAATCCCTCACTTCAACCGTAACGGTTATGTCGGGATTATGCACGTCAACGCTGAGGTTCGGGAATTTTTCGAGAAGATAGCCGCCGACCTCGGTGCATATCTGCGGAGATGTAAGCGAAAACTTTTTGTCGGAGCGTTTTGCCTCAACCTTGAATGTTTCAATGCCTTCAAGCGTATCCGCAAGATACTCAGCCGCCGCCTGTTTTATTGTTTCAATATCCTTTTCGGCAACACAGGCACGTGAAAATGCCGCAATTCCGAAAACCTTTGAAACGCAGTCAGCCGCCTCGTCCATATCGGCGTCATCATAGACAGGGGTTATTGTTATCGTTGACTGTGCCGAACGCACCTGAAATTGTCCGACATTGGCAAGCCGTCTTTTAAGATTTTTTATCAGAATATCCTCAAAGGTTTTTCTGTTAAGACCTTTAAGCACTATTTCGCCGAGTTTTACAAGAAGAATTTCTTTCATCAGTCAATCACCTTTATAAATACTTATATACTATATACGAAGTTTAACACTTTTATTTTGCTCTTGCAAGAGTATCATTTGCAATTTTAATTGCCGACACAAGCTCATCAATATCATTTTTTGTATTATATCTTGAAAAGCTCACTCTTATAGCCGAATCCGCAAGCTCGCTTTCAAGACCGAGTGCCGACAGCACATGGCTTTTTTTGCCCTTTGCACACGCCGAACCGCTTGAAACATATATACCTTTTGACGCAAGAAAATGAAGCATTGTTTCGGAACGTATTCCCTCAACAGAAAAATTCATTATATACGGCAAACAATCCTCAGTGGAATTTATGCTGACATTTTCAAAGCCCGAAAGCCGCTCACGGCAATAATTCCACAATTCACGCATTGTTTCGGCTTCTTTATTCATATCGGGCAGTGCCTTTACTGCCGCCGCCATTCCGCATATTGCCGGCAGCGGCTCTGTTCCGGGGCGAATTTTCTTTTCCTGTTCGCCGCCGTAATGCAGAGGAATTATCCTTGCACCCTTTCTCACATAAAGAACACCTGCACCCTTAACACCGTGAATTTTGTGTGAGCTTGCCGTCATAATATCAATGCCGAGTTTTTTCGGTTTAAGCGGAATTTTACCGAAAGCCTGAACTGCGTCAACGTGAAACAGTGCGGGAGAACCTGCCTTTACGATTGCTTTATGCACACATTCTATCGGCTGTATTGTACCGATTTCATTATTTACAGCCATTATGCTGACGAGTATTGTATCTTTGGTTATGCTGTTAATGATTTTTTCACTTGAAACTTTGCCGTTTCTTTCGGGTTCAAGAAAAACAACATCAAAGCCGTCTTTCTGCAATTTCTGCATTGCTTCAATTACCGAAGAATGTTCAACCGATGTTGTGACAATTCGGTTTCCACGGCGTTTCAAAGCCTGTGCCGCACCGAATACCGCCGTGTTGTTGCCCTCTGTGCCGCCAGATGTAAAGAATATTTCCGTCGGGTCGGCACTTATAAAATCAGCTATAATTTTTCTTGCGTTTTCAAGCTCGTGCTGTGCTTCAAGCCCCTTTGAATGAAGTGACGACGGGTTGCCGTATTTTTCGGTCATTATTTCAAGTGCTTTTTCAGCCGCTTCTCTGCATACGGCTGTCGTTGCACTGTTGTCAAGATAAATCTCTTTCAAAATATCACCTTAATTTTTTATTATATATGTTTAAACTTATTTAAAGTATAAATTCATAACAAAAAGACAAAATATTTATATAAATGAGCAATGAATAGTATTTTCTTTACCATCGCCTGCGGAGGTAAAGAAAACAAAATACAAATAATTTGTACAGAAATGGAATGAGCTTTATGAATATAACAAAAAATGAATATGCTTCAATGGTCAGCACCGTTTCACCGAAAAGCACACTTCTCAAAGACTGCTGCGGTGCGTTTCTTGTCGGCGGTCTTATATGTACAATAGGTCAGGCACTCACCGACACATATCTGCTTCTGGGACTGGATATCAAGGATTCACGCTGTCTTACAAGCGTTAGTCTTATTTTTCTTTCGGCACTTTTCACTGTGCTTAGCTGGTATGACAACATCGCAAAATTCGCCGGTGCAGGAACCATCGTGCCGATTACAGGCTTTGCAAACGCCGTTGTTTCTCCTGCAATAGAGTTCAAAAGTGAGGGTTTCGTACTCGGACTCGGTGCAAAGATGTTCATTATTGCAGGTCCTGTAATTGTCTACGGCACGGTTGCCTCGGTAATTTACGGGATTGTACTGTGTATAATCAAAATGTTTACAATGTAGCGAGCAGGATTTTTGCCCTTTTTGTTAGAATATATTCCATAAATTTTCGCAAACTCAGAGATAACACTTGTAAATTTATTACAATTATGCTATTATAATATAAAATTTCAAATAAAAGCAACTGTATATAAAGTTGTAACAAAAGGGGCTAATTTATTATGAACAGCAAAATTCTTACATCTCTCTCATACGGAATGTTCGCAATAGGAACAAAGGGCGAAAAAATGCCTAACGCCTGTATTGTAAATACTGTAATGCAGATTACTTCAAAGCCGCTGACGGTAGCCGTAAGCGTCAACCATAACAACTACACAAACGAGTGTATCAGGAAAAACGGTGAATTTACAGTAAGCGTATTTTCCGAAAACACATCAGGTGCTGTTATAGGTGCTCTGGGCTTTACATCGGGTCGTGACAACAATAAACTCGCAAATGTAAAACACGAAATTATCAGCGGAGATATGCCAATTATTCAGGAAAATATCTGCTGTTGGTTTAAATGCAAGGTTATCAGCCCGGTTGAAACCTCAACACACACTGTGTTTATTGCTGAGGTTACAGACGGCAGTGAAACAATAACAGGCACACCGATGACCTACAAATTCTATCACGAGGTTATCAAGGGCAAAGCTCCGAAAAACGCTCCGACCTATGTTGAAGAAACCAAACAGAGTGCGAAAAAATACGTCTGCAAAATCTGCAAATACGAATACAACGATTCGACCGTACCGTTTGAAAATCTCCCCGACGACTGGGTATGTCCGATATGCGGTGCATCAAAATCCGAATTTGTCAAGGAAGAAGCTCCGCAAGAAACAGCTCCGCAAACAAAAGAAACGTCAAAATATGTCTGCAAAATATGCAATTATGAATATGACGACCCGAATGTACCGTTTGAGGATCTCCCTGATGACTGGGTATGCCCTGTATGCGGTGCACCCAAATCCGCATTTGTCAAAGAATAATTTTTCTTTTATTACGCTGAATATTTTAACATACAGTACATAGAATGTCAAGCAAACTTGTCAAATTTCGTCTTAAACTTGGCAAAATTCTAAATTGTGTTTTACACAATTTATCAATGTATTGACATATTTTTATACTTATGTTATCTTTAATGCATACCAAATCTATATGAATATTATTTTCAGTCAGGGGAAATTTTTATGACAATAAAAGAAGTTCAGGACGAAATTCTGCGTATCAAAAAAGAAAAGGATATTTGTATTCTTGCACACAGCTATCAGGCAAGAGAAATACTCGAAATTGCGGATTTCACAGGCGACTCTTATCAGCTCAGCCGTATGGCGGCAACAACACCGAACAAAACCGTAGTTATGTGCGGTGTACGCTTTATGGCTGAAACGGTAAAAATGCTTTCACCGGAAAAAACGGTTATTCTTTCAAATCCTGTTGCAGGCTGTCCTATGGCGGAACAGATGGACAAGGAGCTTATTGAGGGAATAAAGGCTAAATATCCCGATTATACGGTTGTTGCTTACATAAACACTACTGCTTCTCTTAAAACCGTATGTGATGTATGCGTAACATCAGCCTCAGCCGTAAAGATAGTTAAACAGCTTGAAAACAAAAACATTCTGTTTATACCCGACTGCAACCTCGGTGCATTCGTTGCAAAACAGGTTCCCGAAAAAAATATTAAGCTCTTGCAGGGCGGCTGTCCTATACACGCCGCTGTCACAAAGAAAGACGCCGAAACAGCAAAGGCACTTTACCCGAATGCCGAACTTCTTGTTCATCCCGAATGTGTACCTGCCGTTGCGGAAATGGCTGACTTTGTGGGTTCTACAACCGCAATTATGAAATACGCACAGGAGTCCGACAAAAAAGAATTCATTATCGGCACAGAGAACAGTATTGCCGAACACTTGCAGTATATGTGTCCCGACAAGAATTTCTATCTTCTTTCAAAAGGACTTATATGCAAGAATATGAAAGCGACAACACTCGTTGACGTTCTTCATTGTGTTCAGGGTACAGGCGGCGAAGAAATCGAACTTGACGCTGACACTATAACAAAAGCAAGAAAATGCATCGACAAAATGATTGAACTCGGAGGCTGACAAAAGCCTTTACATACCAAAACAGGCACAACGGTTTTTTGAATTACCGTTGTGCCTGTTTTTATTATATTTAAATCTCTCGGCTCGGATAATTTTCTGTCAGCGTAAAATCTGACCGCACACACAACTCCACTCTCCACACTCATTTATAGTGTTTTCGTGAGGAAAATCTGCCGTGGTTCAGGGTGTCAGATGTTCCTGTGCCGCCCTTTAAATTCAGTATAACAATCAGCAAAGCCGTAACTGAAACGCCTATTACAGACCATATTATTATTCCTATAAGAAAAGATGAATTGTCCGCTCTCTGTGAATAAATCTGCTTAGGCACCTGTTCATCTGTCGGAACAGGCGGTGCGTTAAGTATGTTGTTTTCGTCTTTTGAAACAGCCGCCATTTCTGATGTCTGGCTTTCTGTACTGCTTTCAAAGCTTATTTCCGAACTCTGAAATGAACTTTCAACAGAGCTTTCGGGAGGTATATAATCGGGTCTGTGAACAGGGAGTACGGCTTCAAGATTATTCAGTGCCGAAAAAGGGTCAACTATCGAATTTTCCGTGCTTTCTTCTGAGCTTTCCTCCACGGACGATTCGGGCTTACTGCTTTCATCTGTTGATGTTTCCTCAGGCACAGACGATTGTGCAAATGACGGTTCAGGCGGTGCTGATGATTCAACCGCTGACTGCGGATCTGAAACAGTATTTGAGTTTTCAGAATTTTGTACTGAGCTTTCCTGCACTATTGAGCTTTGAAGCGATGACTGTACCGCTGAACTCTCAGCAACAACAGAACTGAAATCCGTGCTTTCCGCTGATGTGATTTCCGATGATAATTCTGACGGCAAAGACGTATATGAAGATTCTTCAACGGCATAAGACGAAAAAGAAATAACCGACGCCGACATCAGCACCGTAACAACCACAGCAGTCAATATTGTATATGTATGCTTTTTCAAAAAATTCACCCGCCATTTCAGTTTGGTGATGTATATTAGGATTATAAATCAAATCGGCAAATTCTGCTTTTTCCGATATTTCATAATCTTTTTAAAAGTGCTGTTTTCCTCCATCACCTGCGGCAGAGGAGGAAAACATTTTATAAATTATCAAAAGATATATATTATATTATAGCAGAATTATCTTTTATATTATAGTGTAATTATGGCAGAAAAATTTTATTTAAAAGCAAAAAATTCAGCACAGTATTACTATTGCATATTATTTTTCAGAACCTCCGAAAGAACATTCCCCAAAAGGTATCCCGAATACCTCACTTCCTCCAATGTATTCGAGTCAGAACCAACCTCAATAAGCAGTGAACCCGTGTTGACATTCATATTGTACATAAAATCGGCAAAATACAGCGGTCTGACCATATCGGGATACATTTTTTCTGCCGTACTTTGTATTTGAAGTGCAAAACGCAGATTGTATTCCCAGTCCTTAAAGTCTTCGCTGTCGTCATAATTATATCCCGAAAGTATCATTATCTGTGCCGCCTTTTTTCCGTTCACGGTAAAAACAGGCTTTGTTTTTTCCGTATCAGTACCTATTCCGTCACGGTGTATGTCAAGCACAACCTTTATTGACGGATATTTTTCAAGATAGCTGTTGATTGTTTCAAGACTGCGGTCATAAGCACCGCTGTAACTCGGATTGTCGTGCTGAGTTTTGTCGTGAATTGTTACTATCCCTGCGTTATTAAGCTGTTTTGCAATTTCGTCGCCGACAGCACATACATTCTTGCTGTTGTCACTTGTACGGGGGTAAAAGCTTTCATAAAAATATCCCGTATCATATGTGATAAAGCTCTCGCAGGTGTGCGTGTGATATATCAGCACCTGAGGCTTGTCAGTGTCCTCCACCGTAAATCCCAATTTGCCTTCAAGCTCGGATTTTATGTCAATATCCTTTGAAGAAAGATTTTTTATCTGTACATTTTTGTAGCTTTGGTTGCCCTTTGTTGCGGTCATTTCCTTTATCGGATATTTCTCTTCTCCCTCGTGACTTTTTTCGTACTTTTTTATTTCTTCGTCGGACGGCTTTGATTCCTGAAAATCGGTTTTTTCATTTTTTTCTGTATGTGACGGTTCTTTTTCTGATGTATCGGTGCTGTTATCGTCAGTGCTTTCATCGGTATCGTTACCGCTTTGCACAGATGCTTCTTCTGACTGCTCAGAATATTCGGCGTTACCTGTCGGCATAGTCAGCTCCGCCGCAAGAATATCAAGCGGCAGTACGGTCTGTGTTTCGTAAATCCTCACGATAACGCAGAAAACCGCCGTACCCAAGAGTAAAAATGATATTATCGCAAGAAAAGTATGACGAAGTTTATTTTTGTTTATCCTCACCGCTTATCCTCCCGCCTGAAAAATGTACAAACCTGCGTTTATAATTTTTATGAACGGGAAAATAATTTTATGATACCAGCGAAATAAGCTCCTCAAAGCTGAACTGCGACTGTAAAGCACAATTTATCGCCATTCCGATAAGCTTTGAGGCTCGTTCTATAAGCAAATCTATTTCGCTCGGGGTCACTATCATCTTTTCACCACGGGGCGAAACCGCACTTTTCAGCTGTGAAAAATTTATCTCACTGCCCTCAAAAAGCTCCGACGCAAGCGTTGTCGCATCAACAACAGTCGGTATTCCTATTCCGACAACGGGTACACCCATTGTCTTTTTGTTAAGACTAAGACGGTTATTTCCGACTCCTGTGCCGGGAGAAATTCCGCTGTCGCTTATCTGAACGGTACAGCCGAGCCGTGCAAGACTTCTTGACGCAAGAGCATCAACCGCAATAACCGCTGACGGTTCAAGGCGTTTTATAAGGCTTATAATAAGCTCGCCTGTTTCAATTCCCGTCTGTCCAAGCACTCCGGGTGACAACACCGCAACCGAACGCAGTCGGTCAAGTCCCGTTGACCGTGCAAGCTCCCCCGTTATATGACGTGTTGCAAGAACCGCTGACGCCGTTTTCGGTCCTAAGGCGTCGGGGGTTATGTTGACATTTCCAAGACCGATTACAAGCACTGTTCCGCTTTTCGGCAGAAGTGAACGGATTTCCTCCGACACAGCCTGCACCTGCTGAGGCACCTCACGAAAATTATCCGTCAGCGGCAGTCCGTCTATTGTTATATAGTTACCGAGCGGTTTATGAAGTTTAATCGACGCTTTTTCGGTTCTTATATTCATACGGTTGATTTTCAGCGTTCCGCACTGTCTTTCATATACATCTATTCCGTCCGTTATTTCACCCGATATTTTGTGTGCTTCGATTGCAAGGTCTGTTCTTAAAAGCATTTTTGTTTCCTCCGTTTATTGATAATTATAGTTTTTCTCAAAATTTACTCATTTATAATAAATACATCAAAAATCGTTGTTGACAGTGAATTATGATAGACGTATAATTAAAAGTAATATATGAATGATATAAACGAAATTCTTTGGAGGATTATAATGAAAAAGTTTATAGCAACTGCACTGATAGCCTCAATCGCAATTTCCGCCGTTTCAATGACTGCCTGCAACAAAGACGGCGACAATGCTAATCAGCAGCAGTCAAGCACAGTCGAAAGCTCCGTAAACAGCGTTGAGGAAATCAGCATTGAACCGTCAAAGCCGGAAATTACAGCTGCACAGCTTGCAAGTTTAAGCACAAGGCTTGCGTCATATAAATCTGTTCCTAAATTCACCTGTAAATCCGACACAATAGACGCCAAAAGCATTTCGGAGAATGCTAAAATCGCCTTTATTACAGACGATATAAACAATTCTTACGCATCACTTGTCAGCAAACAGTTCTCAACTGCCGCAAAATCGGCAGGCTTCAAAAAAGTTACAATAGCCGACACCGACACAACACCTGCATCATACAATGACGCTCTTGCCGCCGCAGTAAACGACAAGGACAAAATTGCCGTTATGTTCGGCAAAATCAACAAAGACAGTATTTCGTCACAGATTGAGCTGACGCAGGCTAACGGCATAAAGGTAATTTCAGGCGGAAACGCAGGTCTTGATGAAACGGAACATTTTGTTGACAACACCGTTCCGATAGATTTTCAGTCAGCAGGTCAGCTCCTTGCAGACTGGGCAATAGTTCAGCAAAAAGGAAAGGTTAATGCCCTTGCCGTAAATTGCAGTGACTCAGGCTCATCAAATGCCGTTTATAATGGCTTTTCAAAGGAATTTGAAACCTACGTTTCTTCGGGCTACTGCACGGCACTCAATGTATCTTCGGCAGAAATTGACAACGGTCTTTCTTCAAGAATAAAAGACGCCGTTACAAGCGATACAAACCTTAACTACATAATAGTCTTTGACGATTCTATGTTAAATAATGTAATCAGTGCCGTTGAACAGTCGGGTAAAAAAATAAAAATCATTGCCACAGGCGGTTCTCCCGAAGCCTTCAATGCCGCCGAAATCGGACAGGTTGAAATGCTCGTTGCACAAAGCTACGAATGGACGGCTTATGCGATGGTTGATTATGCCCTTCGTGTTATGGCAAAAGCCGAACTTCCGAAAAAACAGGACGTACCGCTGAGAATTGTAACATCTGAATCCATCAAAAAAGATCTGGACGATAACGATGACGATTACGATTTTCACGAAATATGCTTTGGTGCGGCATTTGTCGAAGGCTATTCTAACCTCTGGGACTTATAAAAACTCAATAATTCAATCTTAATTTCAAGCCGTTTATGCTGTTATCTCCGACAGTATAAGCGGACTTTTTTAGTTAGGAGTTAGGAGTGAGGAGTGAGGAGTTAATGCGTAATTCGTAATTCGTAATGATGCGTAATTAGTGTGACCGTGAGTTCGTGCGTTGAGATTTAGCTATTGATAAAGACAGCTTTATTGTGGGAAAATTGAGCGAATTATTAAAAAAGCTATTGACAAACGGGAAAGAAGGGAATATTATATAATCAACGTATGAACAATTATTCATATATCAATATGATAAATTAAAACGGAGGTTGCCGTATGAATGACACAAACAATACAAATGCTAAAAACTGCACCGATTGTCACGCAAAAACCGGTAAAGATATGTGCGACGAATACTGCGTTCACAAGGACAATGTACAAGCCGCCGAAAACGAAATGCCGCCGCTTGATACGCTGTTTTCACTGGCTGAACTTTTTAAAATGTTCGGTGATTCAACACGGATAAGAATAATGTGTGCGTTGTTCGGTCGTGAACTCTGTGTATGCGATATTTGCGAGCTGCTTGATATGGGGCAATCAGCCGTTTCACATCAGCTGCGACTTCTGCGGACAGCTTCTCTCGTAAAGGTAAGGCGTGAGGGCAAATCAGCATATTATTCACTCAATGACGAACATATATATATAATATTTAAACTTGGGTTGGAACATATCCAAGAGCAAAAAACGAGAGGTGAACGGCTATGAGTAATTACAAATATACAATAGAGGGGCTTGACTGCCCTGCCTGTGCATTAAAGGTTGAGGACGCTATACGCAAAATGCCTGAGATTGAAAGTGTGACCTTGAATTTTTCAACTCAGATGCTGATTGTTAATTCCTCAGCGGATTTTGACGGGCTTATTCCGCTTATGGAGAAAGCCGCATTAAGCGTTGAGGACGGCGTAAGCATTAAAAAATACAGCAAGCATAATCACACGGAGTCCGAACATCACCACCACGAACACTGCGATTGTGGCTGTAATGAACACGAACATAATCACGAACATCATCACGAACATTCCGACGACGAAAACAAAAAGCCGAAAATAAACTGGGAACTGATTGAAATAATTTTTGCGGTTGTTTTTCTTTTTGTAGGATTGGCACTGAATTTTGTTAATATTCCGCAGTGGATTTCAAGCGTATTTATGGCGGCGTCCGCAGCTGTTTCAGGATACCGTATAGTCATTAAAGGAATTAAATCCGTCGTTAAGCTGAAACTTGACGAAAATGTTCTTACTGCGGTAGCTGTTATCGCCGCAGCTTTTATCGGAGAATTTTTTGAGGCTGCCGCCGTAACGGTTCTTTTCAGTATCGGCGAAATGCTCGAAGAAAAAGCCGTTGACACCTCACGTCGCAGCATTAAGGAGCTTTCAAGTATAAGAGCGGATACTGCACATATAATTATGGCTGACGGAACAGTCAAAACGACAGATGCCGAAGATGTTGAAGTCGGAACTGAAATTCTTGTAAAGCCTTATGAGAGAATACCTATTGACGGAGTTATTTCCGACGGTTCATCGTCAATAGATACATCTGCAATCACAGGTGAAAGTATCCCGTCAAATGTTTCGGTCGGCGACAGCGTTCTTTCGGGTATGATGAACATCAACGGTGTACTGAAAATACGCACAACAAAAGCGTGTGAAGAATCTGCCGCCGCAAGAATACTTCATCTTGTTGAAGAATCAGCCGCACAAAAGGGCAATGCCGAGAACTTTATTACACGCTTTGCAAAGGTTTATACTCCTGTTGTCTTTATTTTAGCATTGCTTGTATGTACGGTGCCTCCTCTTGTCGGTCTCGGAACATTTCTTGACTGGCTCAACAGAGCGTTGGTATTCCTTGTTGCCTCATGCCCGTGTGCATTGGTTATAAGCGTTCCGCTCGCATTTTATTCGGGAATAGGAGCTTGTTCAAAGGTCGGCGTTCTTATCAAGGGCGGAAAATTTATCGAGGCAATCAGCAAGGCTCAGTCAATCGCATTCGATAAAACCGGTACTCTTACCAGCGGTGAACTGAATGTAACAAAAATAACCGCCGAAAACGGTTTTACGGAAGAAGATGTTATCCGTATTGCAGCAGCCGCCGAACAACATTCCGCTCACCCTGCCGCACTTGCAATAAAAAACAAGGCTGTCGGCTATGAGCTGCCAAAGCTTGAAAATATCCGTGAAAAAGCCGGCTACGGCGTAAGTGCAGTATATAACGACAAGGAAATCCTCTGCGGAAACAAAAGACTGTTTAAAGACGATACTCTTGAAAACGGCGTAATCTATCTTTCTGTTGGAGGAAAAATGGCAGGAAGAATATATATTGAAGATACAGTACGTTCAGACACTTCAAAAACTCTTAACAAGCTCCGCTCACTCGGTTTTAAACACATAGTAATGCTTACGGGTGACGGCGAAAAAAATGCTTCTGCAATCGCAAAAAACTGCGGACTTACAGAGTATAAATCATCACTTCTCCCTGAAAACAAGGCAGAAGAAGTTGACAAACTGCAAAAAAACGGCGGTGTAATCTTTGTCGGTGACGGCATAAACGACGCACCCGTACTTGCGAAATCAAACTGCGGATTTGCTATGGGGCTTGGCAGTGAGGCGGCAATTGAAAGTGCTGACGCTGTTCTTGTCGGCGGTACCCTTGCACAGCTTCCCGAGGCAGTAAAAATCAGCCGTCAGACAATGTCCGTTGTTCGTTTCAACATTATTTTCGCACTTGTTATAAAAGCAGTAATTCTTGTGCTTGCGGTTATGGGAATTGCACCGATGTGGCTTGCCGTAATTGCGGATACAGGTGTGTTAATTATAACCGTACTGAATACGGTACAACTTTTACGCCGCAAAACCAACATTACGAAAAACAAATAATCAAAACCGTATCATACAAAAACTCCTTACAGCATTTCTGTTGTAAGGAGTTTTTATGTTTAATCTAATTCAATTTGCTGTCAGGCAAATCACTTAACTGTAACAGTAAAGAATTTCTTGACCTCTGTTCCCTTTGCGTCAATAACCTTTGCACAAACCTGATATGTTCCTGTTTTGCCAGGTGTCCAGGTATATGTTGCAGTTGTGTTGTAGCCTTTGAGTGATGTCCAGCTGCTTGCTGTTGAATGTTTTGCGGTGAATGAATATTTGTAAGGTGCTGTGCCGCCTGCTGCAACTGCTTTAAGGTTTATTGAACTGCCCT
>JBJEOP010000060.1:0-2504 GCA_051880775.1 Acutalibacteraceae bacterium | reverse complement strand
AAAAAGAGTAAGTTTTTCAGCCTTGCGTTAATGCGTGAGGGCATTAAGCAGACAATGGGTGTAGGTATAACACTGCTGCTTGTATCAATGTTTGTGTCGGGATATTTGCCGTTTGTGAGTATGTTTCAGGGCTACGGATTCCATATAACCGTTTCGTTCGGAAATTTCTTGCTTCCGATATTCGCTATGGGATATGTCCTGCCGATGATATTTATTTTTTCTTTGTTCGGATTTATGAACAAGCGAAATTCGTCCGACTTTTACCATTCTGTACCGCTTAACAAGAGCTGTGTGTATATCACTTATGCGGCAACGGCAATGCTGTGGTGTACATTTATAACGGCGGTTTCAACGCTGTTTTCTTATTCAATGTATTATATGAACCCGAAAATGACGGTTTCTCCGCTGTTTATCGGCAATACAATAGGCATAACCTTTGTCCTTATGCTGCTTATTGCGGCAATAGCACTTGTTGCAAAGGGATTTTCTGGTACAGCGTTTTCAAATATTTCAATAATGTTTTTGCTGATGTTCGTACCGAGAATTTTTATTGTTTTGCTTACATCGGCAGTTCAGTTTGCAGCACCGATTGTACAGATAAATTCAATTCCGCTTGCTCATATCGGCTGTAATATAATATTTTTGCCGATTTCGATGTTCAGGACAAATGTTGATTCGTGGTCGGTTGATTCCACTACAATATGGTACAGCTTGATTCTTGCAGCGGTTTATCTTGTCGGCGGTTTCTTTCTTCACAGGGCAAGAAAATCCGAAACGGCTGAAACAGGCTCGTCGTTCAAGTGGGTTCAGCACGTTGTACGCTCTATAATCGGTATAGTACCGACTTTTATAATAGTTTATCCGCTGGCGGCGAGGATTGAAGAAATTTCAGAAAGTGCAGTGATAACTGCCGTTGTCGTTTCTGTGCTTGCATACTTCCTGTATGAGCTTGCAACGACACGCAGTGCAAAAAAACTGCTGTATGCAATCCCGCTTTATCTGATTGTTGTTGCGTTTGATTTTGTATTTGTACTCGGCAGTCACGCAATAAGCAATTCGGTAGTAAGCTATGTTCCCGATTCGTCAGAGGTAAAATCGGTATCGGTAGGATACGGTTACAGAAGCTATGAAGATTATAACAAGCCAAAAGAAACAGTACCGTACAGTGCATATTCGCTTGAAAAGTGTGAATATGAGAACAAAGAAATGATTGATATTCTCTGTTCTTCTCTTGCCGATGATGTCAATTCAATAAAAGCAGGAACATTTAACAAGGATACAAAGGTTTCTTACAACGATATAGCAAATAATTCCATTTATCATATCAGGCAATATGATGTTACATTCCACTGCAAAAACGGGAACGATGTTCAAAGGACAGTATATCTCCTGAACAGGGCTTATTATTTCACTGATACGGACGGACAGGCAAGCAACCGGCTTGAAAAGCTGGTCAAGGACAGTGAAAACTACAAAAACGCATTGACAAAGCTTCCCGACGACAATGAAATAGACACAATCAGCCTTAATTCTTATTTTAGTGACGCAGTCTGGGGAGAATTGCCGCAAAATGAAATCAAAGAATTGTGGAAAATCTATAAAGAAGAATATAATGCACTTTCAAATGACGATAAGGTAAAACTGAATATTGATTCTTATAGTAACTATGATGTATTTTGTATCAGCATATACGGCTATGTCGGAACAAACAGCTTTTATTCACGATATCATATCACCGCAGAACAAACCCCGAAAACACTCCAAAAATTGTCTGATTTATATAATAAATACAAAATCGGCAACAGCAGTCAGGAGCTTGAACAGGTGCTGTCGGGGATTGATACAAAAAAGAATTTTACTGTTTTAATGAAAAATGTTGTTGCGGACGGTTGTGATGACCTTAACATAAACAATGACACCTATTACAGTGATGAACACGGTAATAATCGTATCAGTGTGACAATACCCGGTAAGCAGTATATATCAAAAGTGTATAACGGTACTCTGACGGAAGATGACTATGCAGAGTTTCCGCACGATTTTCAGGTCGGTAACGCTGACTTTGATAACATAAAAAATGCGGTTAAAATCCTTACTGATGCCGCACAAAGAAAATGTAATCTTGCGGATAAGCGAACATTTATGGTTGAAATTTATACCGAGTATAACAGTTATGAAAAAAAAGAAGATGAAGAAAAATTTATGTATTCGGAAGGCGAAACTAATCAGTATATTATCAACCTTACGGCAGAACAGTACAAGGAGCTGTACGACACTCTGAAAAAAGCAGACCATACAGATCGGACAGCGTGGTGAATTTAAAATAAAAACGCCTTATTATACGGAGGAAAAATATATGATTAAAGTCAGCAATGTTACAAAGATGTTCGGAGATTTCACAGCCCTCAAAGATATGAGCTGTGAAATTCCCGAGGGTTGTATTTACGGTCTTGTCGGCAGTAACGGTGCAGGAAAAAGCACATTTTTAAGACTTATTACGGGAA
>JBJEOP010000059.1:0-2507 GCA_051880775.1 Acutalibacteraceae bacterium | reverse complement strand
AAAAGTTTCAGTGACAGCTACAAAGCAGCAGGCGTTGATGTAACGGCAGGATACAGGGCAGTTGAGCTTATGAAATCCCATGTTGCAAGAACTATGACCAAGGGTGTTCTTTCGGGTATCGGCGGTTTCGGCGGTCTTTTTGAGCTTGATATGACAGGTATCGAAAAGCCTGTTCTCGTATCGGGTACTGACGGTGTCGGCACAAAGATAAAAATTGCATTTCTTATGGATAAGCACGACACGGTAGGTATCGACTGTGTTGCGATGTGTGTAAACGATATTATCTGCTGCGGTGCAAAGCCACAGTTTTTCCTTGATTATATCGCAATCGGCAAAAACTATCCTGAGAAGGTCGCACAAATCGTTTCAGGTGTTGCAGAGGGCTGTGTGCAGAGTGAATGTGCCTTAATCGGCGGTGAAACAGCCGAACATCCCGGACTTATGCCCGAAGACGAATATGACCTCGCAGGTTTTTCGGTAGGTGTTGTTGACAAAAGCAAAATTCTTCAGCCCGATACCCAGAAAGCCGGAGATATAATGATTGGCATTAAGTCAAGCGGCGTTCATTCAAACGGTTTTTCACTTGTCAGAAAAGTATTTGATGTAAACGAAAAGAACATTTCAAAACACTATGATGAACTCGGTGCAACACTCGGCGAAACACTTCTCACACCTACAAGAATTTATGTAAAGGCTATAATGTCACTTCTTGACGCTGTTAAGGTTAAGTCAATTTCTCATATCACAGGCGGCGGATTTTACGAGAATATTCCACGTTCACTTCCAAACGGCATTTCCGCAAAAATTCAACGCAAGAATGTACAGGTACTTCCGATATTTGATGTTATCGCAAAGACAGGAAATATTCCTGAGCGTGATATGTTCAACACATTCAATATGGGTGTCGGTATGACCGTTGTTGTTGATAAAAACGATGTTGACAAGGCTATTGCCGCAATCAAGGCAGCAGGTGAAGATGCGTATGTTCTCGGTGAACTGGTTGACAGTGATGAGGGCGTAATCATTGAATAATACACTGTTAATGTAGTTACCGAAAGGAATGTTTCTGTAAATGAAAAATATAGTTGTGCTTGTTTCCGGCGGCGGAACAAATTTACAGGCTTTGATTGACGCACAGGAAAGCGGAAAAATCAAAAACGGAAAAATCACCTGTGTAATTTCATCAAAAGCAGATGCCTATGCACTCGAAAGAGCAAAAAAGCATAACATAAAAACCCGTGTTCTTGTACGCAAGGATTATGCGGATTCCGTTGAATACAGCAAGGATATTCTCAAAGCATTACAGGAAGAAAATGCCGACCTTGTGGTTTATGCAGGATTTATGATTATCCTTGATGAACTGGTCGTAAAGGAAATGCCCTATAAAATGATAAATGTACATCCGGCACTTATTCCGTCATTCTGCGGTAAGGGCTACTATGGACTTCACGTTCACGAGGAGGCTCTCAAAAAGGGCGTAAAGATTACGGGTGCAACAGTACATTTTGTAACCGAGGTTTGCGACGGAGGACCTATTATTCTTCAAAAAGCTGTACAGGTTCACGATGACGATACCCCCGAAACCTTGCAGAAACGTGTTATGCAGGAGGCAGAGTGGGAGATACTCCCGCAGGCAGTATCGCTTTTCTGTGAAGACAAGCTCGAAGTAAGAGATGACAAGGTTTATCAAATTGTTTGATTTGTTTTTCGCCGCTGTATGCGGTGAAAAACAACAGACTCCTCATAATATATCAAAAATAATTTGAAAGGAACAAGAAAATGAAAGATTTAAAATCAGAAATTTCTTCAACCACATATCCCGGCAGAGGAATTATAATCGGCAAAAGTGCTGACGGAAAGAACGCCGTAATCGGATATTTCATTATGGGCAGAAGTGAAAACAGCCGCAACAGAGTATTCGTTGCAGAGGGCGACGACCTCAAAACACAGGCCTTTGACCCGTCAAAACTCGTTGACCCGTCACTTATCATTTATGCACCGGTTCGTGCAATGGGCAAAACAACCGTCGTTACAAACGGCGACCAGACGGATACAATAAGAGATTTTATTCTTGACGGAAAAACCTTTGAGGACGCACTCCGCACAAGAACCTTTGAACCTGATTCACCTAACTTCACACCGAGAATTTCAGGTATTGTTGAGTGCCACGACAACGATTTTTCATACAAGCTCTCAATACTCAAAAGCAACTGCGGCAGAGAAAATTCCGTACTCCGCTTTTTCTATGAATATGCACAGCCGATAGCAGGCGAGGGACACTTTATCCACACATATAAATGCGACGGCAATCCTATTCCGTCATTCAGCGGAGAACCCGAGCTTGTAAGCATTGACGGCGATATTGATAAATTTACTTCTGATGTATGGGAGTCACTCAACGCCGACAACAAGGTTTCACTCTTTACAAGATTTATCAATCTTGAAACAGGTGCAATCGAGTCAAGAATAGTAAACAAGAATAAATAAGGGAGATAGAAAATATGTCA
>JBJEOP010000058.1:0-2534 GCA_051880775.1 Acutalibacteraceae bacterium | reverse complement strand
GTTTTTACTTCTTCAAGATTATCAGCCGCACCCGAATCAATAAAATCTTCAAGGTTTGATTTAATAACGGCAACCTGTGGTCCGTAAACAACCTGTACGCCGTCACCCTTGTGAATTACACCCGACGCTCCGCTTTCTTTCAAAAGACTGTCACTGACCTTTTCCGAATTAAACACGGTAATTCTGAGCCTTGTTGCACAGCAGTCAATATCTGCGATATTAGCTTTTCCGCCAAGTCCCTTTACAATCAAAGCACTGACGCTGTCTGAATTTTCTGCGGATTTGCCGTTTGTTTGTTTCTTGCGTTCCTCCATATCCTGACGGGTATAGAGCTTTGTTTCTTCATCGTCAGCCTCACGCCCCGGTGTCTTGAAATTGAACTTTTTAATCATAAAATAGAAAACAAAATAGTAAATCACGGCATAGGCAATTCCGACAATGACAATCCATATCCAGTTTGTTTTGTTGTTGCCCTGCAAAATTCCGAACAGAGTAAGGTCAATCAAACCTCCCGAAAAAGTCATTCCTACTCCGACATTCAATATATGCATAAGCATATACGAAAGACCTGCAAGCACACAATGAACGGCATACATCACGGGTGCTACAAACAGGAACGTAAATTCAAGCGGTTCCGTAATACCCGTAATCATTGATGTCAGTGCCGCCGATAACAACAAACCGCCTACTGCCTTTTTCTTTTCGGGACGAGCGGCTTTGTACATAGCAAATGCAGCAGCCGGAAGTCCGAAAATCATAAACGGGAACTTGCCCGACATAAATCTTGTTGCCTCGACCGAGAAATGTTCGGTTGATTTTGACGCTAATTCCGCAAAGAAAATATTCTGTGCACCCTGAACGGTAACTCCGTCAATTATCATTGAACCGCCAAGCTCCGTCTGCCAGAACGGCATATAGAAAACATGGTGCAAGCCAAACGGAATTAAGGCTCTTTCGATTATTCCGTAAACCCATGTTCCTGCGTATCCCGATTGAAGCACAAGCTGTCCGAGCTGTGCTATACCCATCTGTACAATCGGCCACACAAAGAACATAACTGCACCGACAATAAGATATACCACACTGCATATTATCGGGACAAATCTCGTTCCGCCGAAAAATGACAAAACCTGCGGCAGTTGTATCTTATAGAACCTGTTGTGAAGTGCCGCAACACCCAGTCCGACAATAATACCGCCGAAAACACCCATTTGAAGTGTAGTTATTCCGAGTGTAGTTGTCGTTGAGTTTGCCGCCATCGCCTCAACGCCGCCTTTTGCGTCAATAAGAGTGCTTATGGCGGTATTCATAATAAGATAGCTTATTGCACCCGAAAGAGCGGCAACGGCTTTTTCTTTTTTTGCCATACCTATGGCAACACCCATCGCAAAAAGTAATGCAAGGTTATCAAAAACTATACTGCCTGTCTTTCTCATAACATCAAAGACAGTATAGAGAAAACCTCCCTCCTGAATAACTCCCGTGAGGTTATATGCTTCAAGAGTTGTGGAATTTGTAAACGAACTGCCTATGCCCAGAAGCAAGCCTGCAATCGGCAGGAGTGCAATCGGCAGCATAAATGAACGACCGACTCTCTGCAAAACTCCGAAAATCTTATCTTTCAATTTTATCATCCCCGTAAGTAATTTTTAACGGCACTAAAAATTATACCCAAAAACAATTATAAAACATCATTTTCTGATAAATCGTCAAAGGTAAATCATTCCTTTTACGGAAAAATTCTTAATACATTTTTATAAGCCTCCTTTATATCTTTTTAAATATCTTGCAACAAAATAACACAAAAAACATTAGTTTTATAAAAACTTTTATATTCTTTTAATATATTTTACTGCACAAAGTGCAACAGAAGTGCAACAAATCAAAAAAATATTTAAATTTTCTTTTCTGTTGCACTTTTGTTGCACTGTTTATAGTATAATATGCTTAATAAATTATAAGGAGGTCTTTAAATGCAAAAAGCAAAAACCATATCGCTTGTTCTCTCGGTAATGCTTGTATTTTGTATGTTTTTTTCTGCGCTGCCGACATCTGCAAGCGAAAATACTGACGGAAACTTTATTTACAGTGTTTCAGAGGACAACACCGCACAAATTATCGGAATAAAGTCTGACGAAACAAGCATTGAAATTCCCGAAAAAATCGGTCAGTACACAGTTTCGGCTATCGGAAACAGTGCTTTCAAAGGCAAAACAAATTTAAAGAGTGTAACACTTCCCGATACTCTTAAAGTTATTGACGACTATGCCTTTGACTGCTGTACAAATCTTGAAAATATTACAATTCCCGATTCCGTTGAGAAAATCGGAAAAGCCGCATTTTTCAGCTGTACAAGGCTTAAAAGCGTTGATGTTTCCGGAAATCTGAAAACAGTCGGCGACGGTGCTTTCTATGACTGCCTCAGTCTTGAATCAATCTCACTGCCCGACAGCACAACAACAGTCGGTGAATATGTATTCGGCAACTGTAAATCTTTACAAAGTGCGAAGCTCGGCAGTTCTCTTAAAGCTATA
>JBJEOP010000057.1:0-2547 GCA_051880775.1 Acutalibacteraceae bacterium | reverse complement strand
AGCTTTGCAAGGAAGTTGTAGTCGATTACCGAAATTATTATTGCGGCAATATATCCTATCGCAACCGCCATAATCTGTGTTTTAAGAAAATTTACACTTCCGTCACGCTGCTGACTTGCAATAAGACAGCACCCATAGAATGACGCAGTAAGCGTCAGCAGCCAGAATATCTTGTCGGTACGTTTTATGTAATCCGCTATCGCACTAAAAAAGTTTTTTATTGCCATTAACATTTCCTTTCTTTGTGAAATGATGTTTTTATAATTGACTTTGTACTAATTATATAATTATAATAATCAAAGTGCAATAGAAGAAATTACCCTTATTTTTTGAAAAAACAGCGTAAAATACATATAAATTCCGCAATCCTGCTAAAAAATTAAAATAATGCTTGCAAGTGCGAAAAATCTGTGTTATAATATTCAAGTCTTTGAAACCGTCACTTGTGATGGGGTTCGGAGCATGGCTTATAAGCCGTACTTTGAAACGGACAGTCCTCTGTCCGAAAAAATCGGGCATGAATGTCTGAAATACAGGAGGATTTTTTAAAATGGACGCACTTAAAACAATCGCAGCAAGCTCAATCAAATCTGAACTGCCTAAGTTTGAAATCGGTGATACAGTTCGTGTAAGTGTAAATATCCGTGAAGGCGACAGAGAAAGAATTCAGATGTTTGAGGGAACAGTAATCGCTCGCAGAGGCAGCGGAGTAGCAGAAACCTTCACAGTTCGCCGTGTAGCTTACGGTGTAGGCGTTGAAAGAGTATTCCCTGTAAACTCACCGAACGTAACCGATGTAAAGGTTATCAGAAACGGTCGTGTTCGCAGAAGCAAACTTTATTATCTCCGTGACAGAGTTGGTAAGGCTGCAAAGGTTAAAGAACAAATCAGATAACATCTTTTTAAGAAAAAGGGACTTCATTGTCCCTTTTTTGCTACCATTTGATATTTTCTTATTTATGCTTTAAACAGTCGGTTTTTTAATGTGGGGTAGGACAAATGCAGTATAATCAAAAACATAAATCTGCTTTGCGTAAATACAATGACGCTGATGATAATACTGCAATAACAAGAACCGCATTTGAATGGTTTTATTTTGTTATTATTGTTGTGCTGATTGCGGGATTTGTTTTCAGCTTTGTTTTCAGAATATCCGAAATTCATCTGAAAGATGATAAAACAGTATCGGTTCTTATTTCTTCACTCGGGTATCGTGCCTGTTCGGGCGACGAGGTTGTAGTTCAGAATAACAATATCAGATATAAAGCACAGGTTATCGCTGTCGGCGGACAAACGCTGACCATAAACGAAAATTCCGATATTGCACTTGACGGCGTTTTGATGAAAAATATACATCAGGCAAACAGTCTTAGCGAGCTTTGCGGCAGTAAAATGAAAATTCCCGACGGATATGTTCTTACTGTGTCTGATGACCTCAGCGGAAACGGTACATATAAAGCGGAGCTTGTGGCTGAAAATAATATATGCGGAAAAATAAATTCCGTAGTCTATCCGATAAAATATTTCAACAAATCAGTTGACGATGTCAGGGAGTGATGTTATTTGCAAAGTGAAACAAAACAGAAAAAACAGGCTTTCTCAGTCGGGGTATTTGAGATTTTCGGCACACTTTTATCTGCATTGATTGTTGCTATTCTTGTGATGATATTTCTTTTCAGACAGGTTGTCGTGGATGGAGAATCAATGGAACCGACCTTTTATGACGGTGAAAGACTTGTCCTGTCAACATCATACGACACGATGCCGTCAAACGGTGACGTTATAGTAATAAGTCACCCAAAGGGTTATGACGGTCGTATTATCAAGCGTGTAATTGCAACCGAGGGACAAACCTTGTCGATAGATTTCGAGAAAAATGAGGTTGTTGTTGACGGTGTTCTTCTTAACGAATCGTATATAGCGGGCAGAACAATCCGGACGGACAGGAATATGGAAATACCGTCAGTCATTCCCGAGGGATATGTGTTCGTAATGGGTGACAACCGTGAGGCATCTCTTGACAGCCGAAGCACACAGATAGATCTTATACCGGTTACAAGTATAATCGGAAAGGTTCAGATGAGAATTATGCCCTTTGACAGGTTTACAATTTTTTGAAATTAAAAATAATATAATATTATTTCTCAAAATCCTTATGCAAGGAGTGGTTTTAAATGTCGAACACAAATAATACTAAACCAAAAACAAAAAACGAAGAAACAGAAACAATAACACCTGCTGCTATGGTTTTTGAATGGACAAATGCACTCATTACCGCACTTATTATCGTGCTGCTGCTGCTTACATTTGTATTCAGACAGGTTACTGTAAACGGAACATCAATGACTGATACACTGAAAAACGGCGACAGGCTTATTGTTTCAAATTTTATGTACACCCCAAAGGGTAATGACATAATCGTTATAAGTCACGGCAATAATTATTCCGAGCCGATAATAAAGCGTGTAATTGCAACCGAGGGACAGTCGCTCAGCATTAACTATGATACGGGAGAGGTTGTTGTTGACGGCGTTTTGCTTGATGAAT
>JBJEOP010000056.1:0-2548 GCA_051880775.1 Acutalibacteraceae bacterium | reverse complement strand
TGTAACAAGCGGCACAATGACTCTTAAAGACGCAGTAAACGAAACATTTCGTGAGTGGGTTTCAAGAATAGACGATACACATTATGTACTCGGTTCCGTTATGGGACCTCATCCGTTCCCGACAATAGTCCGTGATTTTCAGTCGGTTATCAGCAAGGAAATCAAATCTCAGATTCTCGAAAAAGAGGGCAGACTTCCCGACGCAGTTATTGCCTGTGTCGGCGGCGGCAGTAACGCTATCGGTGCTTTTTATAACTTTATTGAGGACAAAAACGTTCAGCTTATCGGCTGTGAGGCGGCAGGACTTGGCGTAGATAACCCGCAAAACGCCGCTACAATGGCAAACGGCAGACTCGGAATTTTCCACGGTATGAAGTCATATTTCTGTCAGGACGAATTCGGACAGATTGCACCTGTTTATTCAATTTCGGCAGGTCTTGACTATCCCGGAATCGGTCCTGAGCACGCAAACCTCAAAGACATCGGCAGGGCAAAATATGTTCCGATTACCGACGAAGAGGCTGTTAATGCGTTTGAATATCTTTCACGCACTGAGGGTATTATTCCGGCAATCGAGAGTTCACACGCTGTTGCTTATGCTATGAAACTTGCACCGACAATGCAAAAGGACAAAATCATTGTTATAAATATTTCAGGTCGTGGCGATAAAGACGTTGCAGCCATTGCAAGATACAGGGGGGTAGATATCCATGATTAAACTCAGAACAGCATTTCAAAACAAAAAGGCATTCATAGCTTTTCTTACGGCAGGCGACCCTGACCTTGAAACAACCGAAAAGCTGATATATGAAATGGAGAAAAACGGAGTTGATTTAATAGAAATCGGAATACCGTTTTCAGACCCGATAGCCGAGGGCGTTGTAATTCAGGAGGCTGATATCCGTTCTCTTGCAAACGGCACAACAACAGAAAAAATCTTTGATATGGTTGAAAGAATCCGTCCGAATGTAAAAATTCCGCTTGTCTTTATGACATATATGAATGTGCTTTTCGGCTACGGTACGGATAAATTTATGTCACGCTGTAAGGATATAGGAATTGACGGAATTATTGTCCCCGATGTTCCTTATGAAGAAAAAGATGAGCTTCTGCCTTATTGTCACAAATACGGCATAGAGCTTGTATCACTTGTTGCACCGACATCACACGACCGCATAACAAAAATCGCCAAAGACGCAGAGGGCTTTCTGTATATTGTTTCATCTCTCGGAGTTACGGGTGTGCGTTCGGAAATTAAAACTGATATAAATGAGATTGTATCTCTTGCGAAATCCGTTTCGGATATTCCGTGTGCGGTAGGCTTTGGCATATCAACACCCGAACAGGCGGCAAAAATGTGCAGTAATGCAGACGGAGCGATTGTCGGAAGTGCTATTGTAAAAATAATCGCAAAATACGGCAAGGACAGCGTTAAGCCTGTCGGTGAATATGTAAAGGCAATGTCTGACGCCTGTCACGGAGTAAGCGTTTAATTTCAAAAAATTTTTCTTGACACAATCGCAAAATGAGTTATAATATATAAGGTAATTTAATATTTGTGCTGTGATGAGAAAAAAAGCATTGGCTTTGTCAAAGAGAGAAAACCGTTGGTGCGAGGTTTTTACAGGGTGGTGCTTGGGCTGACTCGGAGCTTTTGCAGCAAAAATCTGCAACGCCTAAACTGCGTTATGGTTTACAGAGTGGTACACATTTGTTTTATAATTTAATGTGTGCAATTTGGGTGGTAACACGGATTTTTTCGTCCCATACAGGCGGAAAAATCCGTTTTTTATTTCAAATCCGAGTTTTGTCTGATTTATACTTTTTCTTTTCTGAGTATTGAATGTCGGGGCTTTGCCCCAAACCCCACAAGGGCTGCTCGCCCTTGACCTCGGCAGGGGTATGATACCCCTGCACCCGCAATTTTATCCTGAGATAAGAAAGAGCATTATTTTGTCAGAGCATAAAGCCGAATTTAATTTTATATTTAAGGGTGATAAAAATGCAGTGGACAGGACTTAATGAATTAAGAGAAAAATATCTGTCTTTTTTTGAATCAAAGGGACATTTACGTCTGCAAAGCTTTCCGCTTATTCCTCGTGACGACAACAGCCTTCTCCTTATAAATTCAGGTATGGCACCGATGAAAAAGTATTTTACAGGTGAGGTTACTCCTCCACGAAAGAGAGTTACAACCTGTCAGAAATGTATCCGTACACCTGACATTGAGCGTGTAGGTATTACCGCACGTCACGGTACATTCTTTGAAATGCTCGGCAACTTCTCATTCGGTGACTATTTCAAGCACGAAGCAACGTCCTGGGCATGGGAATTTTGCACAAAGGTTCTTGAATTGCCTGTTGACAAAATCTGGGTTTCAATCTACGAAAATGATGATGAAGCCTTTGACATCTGGACAAAGGAAGTCGGAGTATCTCCCGACAGAATCGTAAGACTCGGCAAAGAAGATAACTTCTGGGAACACGGCGAAGGCCCTTGCGGTCCTTGCTCTGAATTGTATTTTGACCGTGGCGAAAAATACGGCTGC
>JBJEOP010000055.1:0-12975 GCA_051880775.1 Acutalibacteraceae bacterium | reverse complement strand
AGGGAAAGCCGGAAAGCTCTGTGTCAAAGTCGGAAAAGCCTTCCTGAAGATAGGTAAAACCCTCGGAGGACTGATTGCTGCGAATCCAGTTTTATTCTCTGTGATTGCCGCCATTGGAGCTGCAGTGGCAGTAGGAGTCCTTCTGTATAAAAACTGGGACAAAATCAAAAAGACAAAGTTCGGAAAGTTTATTTCCGGCATTGCGAAGAACTTCAAAGATTTATACAAAAAAATCAAAGACAATCTCCATCCGATTGAATCCTTCAAAAAGGCATGGGAGGCCATAAAGGATAAGAAGGCGAAACTGGAAGCCGAAGCCAAAGAAAAGGTCGAGGGTGCAGTTGACATCATTTATAATACACTGAAAGCCGCAAAACTTTTCCACGATGAAGGTCCTGACATCGGCGGTGAATACGGTCCTTATGTACAGAGTGAACGCAAGGATATGTATATTCCCTATGCAAAGCAGCTTATTGACGAGGGTAAGGCATATTACTGCTTCTGCACAAAGGAAAGACTTGATTCACTCCGTGCAAATTCGGACGACCCCGGTGCAGGCTATGACCGTCACTGCCGTAATCTTCCGCAAGAGGAGGTTCAGCGACTGCTTGACAGCGGCACTCCTTATGTAATCCGCCAGAAAATGCCGCTTGAAGGCTCAACAACATTTGAGGACGCTGTTTTCGGAACAATTACCGTTGACAACTCGGAACTTCAAGACCAGATTCTCATAAAGGCTGACGGCTACCCGACATACAACTTCGCAAACGTAATAGACGACCATACTATGAACATTACACACGTTGTAAGGGGCTGTGAGTATCTTTCGTCAACTCCGAAATACAATCTGCTTTATGAGGCTTTCGGCTGGGAAATCCCGACTTATATACATCTGCCGTTGATTATGGGCAAAAACGACGACGGCTCAATCTCAAAGCTTTCAAAGCGTCACGGTGCAACAAGTTTTGAGGACCTCGTAAAAGCAGGCTTCCTGCCCGAGGCTATAATCAACTATATTGCACTTCTCGGCTGGTGTCCAAAGGACAACAGAGAAATGTTTACTATTGAGGAGCTTATCGAAAACTTCTCAATAGACGGAATAAGCAAATCCCCTGCCGTATTCGACTATGACAAGCTGGAATGGTTCAACGGTGAATATATAAAGGCAATGAGCGTTGAAAAATTCGCCGAAACTGCAATGCAATATTTTAAACAGGCTGTACCGTCAAAAGAACTCGACTGGGTAAAGGTTGCGTCAATCTTACAGCAAAGAACAACAAAGCTGACACAAATTCCCGAAAAAATCGCCTTCTTTGAAAAACAGCCCGAATACGAAAAAGACCTTTTTGTAAACAAAAAGAGCAAAACAACTCTCGAAAATTCCGCTCCGCTTCTCAAAGCCGCAATAGATGCACTCGATTCTATGCCCGAATGGACACACGATTCAATTCACGACTGTCTTATTGAGCTTGCACAAAAGCTTGAAGTTAAAAACGGCACTGTAATGTGGCCTGTAAGAATTGCCGCATCGGGAATGGCTGTAACGCCCGGCGGTGCTGTTGAAATTCTTGATATACTCGGCAAAGAGGAATCAATGCAAAGACTTAATAACGGTCTTGCAAAGCTCGCATAATAAAAAGTATTAACATAAATTCAAAAGGGAGGAACAGAAAATGGCAGATGAAAACAACACACCTGAACTTGCCGCAGGCAACTTCATCTACGATTTTATAAAGGAGGATATTGCACCCGGCGGTCAGTATGAGGGTAAAGAAGTACACACACGTTTTCCGCCTGAGCCTAACGGATATATGCACATAGGTCACGCAAAGGCAATATGCATTGACTTTGGTATGGCTAAAAAATTCGGCGGAAAGTGCAATCTCCGTATGGACGACACAAACCCCACAAAAGAAGACGTTGAATATGTTGACGCAATAAAAGAAGATATACAGTGGCTCGGCTTTGACTGGGACGACAGATTTTTCTTTGCGTCGGAATATTTCGACAAGATGTATGAATATGCCGTTGAGCTTATCAAAAAGGGACTTGCCTATGTATGCGAGCTTACCCCCGAACAGATGAGGGAAAATCGTGGCGACCTTACACACCCGGCTGTAAGTCCGTACCGTGACAGACCGATTGAGGAAAGCCTTGATTTGTTTGAAAGAATGAAAAACGGCGAATTTGAGGACGGAAAAATGACTCTCCGTGCAAAAATTGACCTCAACAGCGGCAACTTCAATATGCGTGACCCTGTAATTTACAGAATAAACCATATCAGACACCACCGCACAGGTGACAACTGGTGCATTTATCCTATGTACGATTTCGCACACCCGATTGAAGACGCTTTGGAGGGAATTACACATTCACTCTGTTCACTGGAATTTGAGGCTCACAGACCGCTTTATGACTGGGTTATCGACAACACCTCCGTTCCGTGCAAGCCACGTCAGATTGAGTTTGCAAGACTCGGAATAAACAACACCGTAATGAGCAAAAGAAAGCTCAGAACACTGGTTGAAGAAAACTATGTAAACGGCTGGGACGACCCTCGTATGCCTACTCTCTGCGGACTCCGCAGACGTGGCTATACACCTGCCTCAATCCGCAATTTCTGCGAGCGTATCGGCGTTGCAAAGTCAAACAGTGTGGTTGAATACAATTTTCTTGAACACTGTCTGCGTGAGGACCTCAACGAAACTGCACAGCGTATAATGGCTGTTATACACCCTGTTAAACTCGTTATCACAAACTATCCCGAGGGTCAGACAGAAACCTTTGAGGTTGAAAACAATCCCAACCGTGAAGAAGACGGCAACCGCACAATAACATTCAGCCGTGAGTGCTATATTGAGGCTGAGGACTTTATCGAACAGAAATTCAAAGGCTACAACAGACTTTATCCCGGAAACGAGGTTCGCCTTAAATCCGCCTATATCGTAAAATGCACAGGCTGCAAAAAAGACGAAAACGGAAATGTCGTTGAGGTTTATGCCGAATATGACCCCGAAACAAAGGGAGGCAACACTCCCGACGGCAGAAAAGTAAGAGGAACTATTCACTGGGTTGACGCAAACAACTATGTTGACGCTGAGGTTCGTCTGTATGATAATCTGTTCACAGACCCCGAACCCGATGTCGGCGACAAAAACTTCCTTGACTATATAAACCCCGAAAGCCTTGTTATACTGAACGACTGTAAGGTTGAAAAATCCGTTGAAAACGCCGTTGTTCCCGCAAACTATCAGTTTATGCGTCTTGGCTATTTCTGTCTTGACAAGGACAGCACACCCGAACATCTCATTTTTAACCGAAGTGTATCACTCAAAGACGGATTTAAGAAAAAATAATAATTTTCCATTTCATATCTCAGACGGACGGATATTGCTGTCCGTCTGTTATTTTATTTAAGCATCAGATGTTTTGAGATTTCTGCAAATATGACACAATATAAATTGTTTTTTTTATAATTATGTGTTAATATTTATTTTAAGAATACCGTATTTTGAATATGGAGGTAAAACTTATGGACAATAAATCCGGTGCAATTATTCTTGCCGGCGGTGAGGGCAGAAGAATGAAGTCCAACCGCTCAAAGGTTCTCTCGGAGGTTATTTTCAAGCCTATGATAAAATGGGTTATCGACGCCGTAAAAGAAGCAGGCATTGACGATATATGCGTTGTTACAGGCAGTAAGCGTGAATATGTTGAAGAATATCTTTCAACTCTGCCGTTTGAGGTTGAAACCGTATATCAGTCCGAACGGCTCGGAACAGGTCACGCAGTTATGATGGCAAAGGAATTTCTTATGCGTCATTCGGGCAGTGATGTTCTTATTCTTAACGGTGACGCACCGTTTATAAATGTTGAAACAATCCGTGACGCATTTATTTTTCATAATCAGGAGGGCGAGGTTGATCCCGAAATCTTTGAATGGGATTCGCACCGTCAGCCGTCTGAAACAAGAGGCTGTACCGTTATCTCTGCCGAAGTAAAAGACCCCACGGGCTACGGACGAATCGTACACGAAACAGACGACGATGACTGCGATCTTAACGCCCTCAAAGCCATAGTTGAGGAAAAGGAGGCAACTCCCGAACAGAAAAAAATTGCCGAAGTAAACTCGGGTGCATACTGGTTTGATGTTGACGCACTTCTATCCGCACTTGACGAAATTAAGCCGAGCAAAATTACAGGCGAATATTATCTGACCGATACCGTTGAAATAATCAAAAACAGCGGTAAGGCTGTACTTGCTTTCAAGGCGAAAAACGCGGATTCAATTCTCGGTGCAAACGACTGTATTCAGCTCTCACAGCTTAACGAAATTGCCCGTATGAGAATACTCCGTCAGCATATGAAAAACGGTGTGAATATTCCCTGTACCGACGGCGTAATTATCGGCTGTGATGTTGAAATCGCTGCAAATACGACAATTCTGCCGTCAAGCGTAATAAGAGGCAAAACAAAAATCGCCTCATTCTGTGAAATAGGTCCCGCAGCCCTTATTGACTCGTGCGAGCTTTCCGAGGGTTCAACCGTAAGAAATACCTACATCAAAGAAAGAAAATTGTAATCTATGCTTTGAATAACATCAAAATTTATTGTGCATTATAAATTATATTTTTTTATTTTTTCCGAACTTTTACATTAAAGATACAATTCTCGACAATTTTGATTGTTTATTCGTCAAAAACTTGATTTTTCTTTAAATAGGTATTAAAATAATATTGAATGTTATGGAGTTATTACCGTATTAAAGTGATAATTCTGCTTATGCGAGCTTTAACCTAACCACACAAATTTATCAATGGGGAGACGAGTTAAATGAATTTTCACGGCAAGGATATTAAAATCTTTACCTGCAATTCCAACAGATCAGTAGCACAGCAGATTGCTGCGTGTCTTGGAATTCCCGTAGGCAAATCCGAGGTTACATGTTTCAGTGACGGCGAAATTGCTGTTTCTCTGCACGAATCAGTCAGAGGTTCTGAATGTTTTATCGTTCAGTCAACCTGTGCTCCTGTAAATGACAACATTATGGAGCTTCTTATTATGATTGACGCTATGAAGCGTGCGTCAGCTGCAAGAATTACAGCTGTTATTCCTTACTTTGGATATGCACGTCAGGACAGAAAAGCAAAAGCACGTGATCCGATTTCCGCAAAGCTGGTTGCTGACCTTATCACAACAGCCGGTGCTGACCGTGTTCTTACAATGGATCTTCACGCTGCACAGATTCAGGGCTTCTTTAATATCCCTGTTGATCACCTTGTAGGTGCTCCTATTCTCGCAAACCACTTCAAGAAGAAAATCGGCAGCAATACAGATGATTACGTTGTTGTATCTCCTGACCTTGGCTCAGTTACAAGAGCAAGAAACTTTGCCACAAGACTTGGCTGTCCTATCGCCATTATCGACAAACGCCGTCAGAGAGCAAACGTATGCGAGGTTATGAACATCATCGGTAATGTTAAGGACAAAAAGGTTATCCTTGTTGATGATATGATTGATACAGCCGGAACACTCTGCAACGCCGCTCACGCTGTTGTTGAAATAGGCGGTGCTACCGAGGTTTATGCCGGTGCTACTCACGCAGTTCTCTCAGGTCCTGCAATCGACAGAATCAAGGAAAGCCCGATTAAAGAAGTTATTCTTCTTGACACAATCAGCGTTCCTGAGGATAAAATGCTCGATAAATTCACTATTCTCCCTGTTGCTCCTGTATTTGCAGAGGCTATCGAAAGAATTTATGAGGATAAGCCTGTATCTTCAATCTCTGTTTGATTATAATTTCATATTTGTTATACCTTTTGATGACAAAACCGACTTCGATTTTCCGAAGTCGGTTTTTGTTATGCCATGAAATATTCATTTACACTCGTCAACCGTAGCTTTCAAAGCCTTAACCGCAGGTTCAATGTCACTCAGCGGTATTCCGGCAAAGCCTAATTTTAAAATATATTTTTCTTTGTCGTCAGAATTTATATGAGTAACACGCACTCCACGCTTTTCGGCGTTTTCCGCAATATCAATGCCTGTATTTTTCAAAGTAAGAGTTATGCACAAAGTGTTTTCATAAAGAGTAATTGCTGCATTTTTCCCGAAATGATTTTTAAGGCTCTCAGTCAGTACGGAGCATTTTTCGCCGTAAATTTTTCGCAAACGTCTTAGCTGTCTGTCAAGCTGTCCGTTGTGTATATATTGTGCAAGGGCAAGCTGTTCGATTTTTGAGGCGGTCTGATTGTACAGATGTGCCTTTTTGCGATAAATTTCAAGCAACGACGGTGGAAGAACCATATATCCTATACGAACCGACGGCAAAAGCAGCTTTGAAAACGAACCTATATATATAACCCGTTCACTGTCCGTTCCCTGTAATGCCGGAATAGGTCTTGAACTGTAACGCAGTTCACCGTTATAGTCATCTTCAATGATTATGCTTTCGGTTTCCTCAGCCCATTTTAAAAGCTCATATCTTTTGTTCATTCTCATAGGCTGACCTGTTATGAGATTTCCCGACGGATTTACAAACAGTATTTTTATATTTGTTTTATACAATTCGTTTATATTTATTCCGTCGCCGTCGTCATCAATATGGACAATATCATAACCGCAGTCCGAAAATACCTGTTTCGCACGGGAAAATCCGCCCTTTTCGAGTGCAATACTCCGTCCGTAGCCGTCCATAAGTCCGCACAAAAGATACAATAAAGGCTGAGTACCTGCACCGATAACAATACCGTCCTCGTCACTCTCAACACCACGCACGGCATAGCTGTAAAAAGACAGTGCATTCCGCAGTTCTCTCTCCCCTTGTGCGTCGCCGTAAGATGTAATGATATTTTGTTTTTTCAGAATATCCTTGATATGCGAACGCCAGAGTTTTATGTCGGCACTTTCGCTGTCAATACAATCGCTGCCGAGATTATAAAGGATTTTGTTTTCGGACGGCTTGCTTTTTTCAGGCACGAATTTAACCGTCTTTGACTTTGACATAACGGAAGTATTTATATGCACAAAATATCCGCTCTGCGGTCGGCTGACGATAAATCCCTCAACGCAAAGCTGCTGATATGCACTTTCAACGGTTGTACGGCTTAAATGCAAATCCTCAGACAGCTTTCTTATTGACGGCAGCTTTGTTCCCTGAGGAAGATTTCCGCTTTCAATCGCACTGCTTATACTGTTGTACAGCTGCTGATACAGCGGTATCGGCTTATTATGCTGTAATTCGATAAAATCATAGGTCATTTTTTCACCCGCTTTTTTCTGTTGATAATATTCTATCATACAACCATATTATACACAATACAAAAAGTCCCTTAAACTTGACGGTTTAAGGGACTTAAATAAAATCATTCAGCTATTCTCTTTTTCGCAATAACGATTACTGCGGCAACACCTGAGATAAGGAAAAACATAATTACTGTATTAAAACCTTTGTCTGATGTATTCGGCGTATCCGTCGGTTTATTTTCGCTTGTCTGACTTATTTGGCTTGGGTTGCTTTCGCTTGGGTTGCTTTCCTTGCTCGTTTCACTTGATTCGCTCGGCTCGCTTTCTTCACTCGGTTCGCTTTCTTCACTCGGCTCGCTCGGTTCAACAATCGTAACAGGCACAATATTAGCTTTTTCTGCCGTTTCTTCAAAAACTCCCTTTGCGATATAATTCCTTATAGCCTGTTCGCAAGTGGTATATTCCTTAGTAACGGGTGCATTTGCAAGAGATGTATATATTGTGTTCTCGGCAGTATAATTATTTGATACAACTTTGTATGTCTTGTTCAAATCAATATCCGAACCGCCGATTTTCACATTGCTTACTCTTTCACCTATTGGCTTTGTCATATCGTATTCAGCCTGAACACCGCCGAATTGCAGTGCCGAACCGCTGTCGTTCGGAAAATCAATCTGATAGGGGTCTTCACCCTTTGCGGCTAATTCCTTTTGCTTTTCGTAAGTTTCGCCGCAATTTCTGTTTATTTCGAGTGATGTTTCCAGAATATCAATAATCTGCTGACCGCTGAGTTCTTTTTCAACAAGAACATTTCCATAAGGTGAAATACTTATAAGATTTGAATATGTAATATCTCCCGACGGGATTCCTCCACGGATACCGCCTGCGTTTTCAATCGCAACATCAGCACCCGTACAGTCAAGATAAGCCGCCGTGACAATTCTTCCGATTGGCTGCTCCGATATACGGACTTCCTCCCACGAATACGGATATTCCTTGCTGCTTGTGCCGATAACCTCGTTCAATATACTTTGTTCACGGGTTTCAGTCTCGGTGATTTTATCCGATGTTTTTTCGTCTGACAAATCCTGAGTATCTGCTGAGGAATAGGTTTTTTCGCTTACACTGACTGTTTTGCTGTCTTTATCATAGGTAAGAGAAAGCACCCCTACATTCTGAAAGTAACAGCCTGCCTCTGCAACTCTTACAGCCTTGCCGTCCTTATCGGTATAATCATTATCCATAATTATATGCTCGTGACCGGCAATAACAGCGTCAATTCCTGAAATATTGTCCACAAAGCCCTCGCAGTCAGCCTGATGAGTAATTGCAATAACTATGTCACAAGCCTCATTTTCACGCAAAGCTTTTGCAAGACTGCTTGCGGCGTAGGCTTCCTCTTTGAAAGTCACGCCTTTGACATTATCGGATTTTGTTGAGGAATAAAATCTGTCATCAACCACACCGATAACTCCGACATTTAGCTTTGTTCCGTCATCTGCCGTTACTTCCTTTACAAGATAAGAATTATCAAAATATTCTTCTCCGCCGTCAGTAACAATATTTGCGGCAAGAATTTTAAAATTGGTTTCCCCGTCAAGGTTCTTTAAATGCTCCGTGCCATAGGATAAATCGTGATTTCCTATTGTCATTGCGTCATATCCTACCTCGTCCATAAGCTCGGCTATGCTTTTGCCCTGTTCAACCGTTGCAAAGGACTGACCGTGAAATGTGTCGCCGGCATCAAGCACAAGGTCTGCGTTCTCCTGCTCTATAATTTTCTTTAAAGCGGAAAATCCAATCTGTCCCCTGCTTGTTGCCGTATAATAGCCGTGCATATCGTTAGTATGTACAATACGGATTGTTGTGGTTTCGTCGCTTTCTGCATATACGGATATTGCCGTCACTGACGATAACACACTCACCGCAAGAAATGAACATAACAGTTTTTTTAGTTTTTTAATTTTGCTTGACATTTTTGTTCCCCTTTCAGATTAAAAAATAAGAATATATCAAGACAAGTGCAAAGCCGCCTTAATATATTCCTGATTTCTGAATCAAAGATAAATTTTCGTTAAGCGGCATAAATCAAAACAAGCGACAGCCCTATTGCTGACGCTTGTCTTTATATTATGGTGCCGGTAACCGGACTTGAACCGGTACGGTATTGCTACCGAGGGATTTTAAGTCCCTTGCGTCTGCCAATTTCGCCATACCGACATACAGCTTAACGGTTAAATTTTATCATTATTTTATCTTCAAGTCAAGTGATTTTGAAAATTTTTAACTTTCTGACGATAAATTATGCCGTCAAGTTTGCATATACCAAATCTTAATTTTCTTAATATGCTAAACAAACACAAAGAGCATATACGCAAAACCGCTTTAACGGCGTTTGCGTATATGCTCTGTTTGAAATTTTATTCAGCGGTTATTAAGCCTTTTCGGGTTCGGGATATTCCTCGCCGAAAGTTTCAACCGTAATGGTTTTCATAACCTGCGGGTCAAGCGGCTTATCGCCGAAGTCGGTGTCACATTCAGCTATATTGTTTACAATGTCCATACCCTCTGTAACCTTGCCGAAAGCGGCATATTCACCGTCAAGGTGCGGTGCGTCTTTGTGCATAATAAAGAACTGTGAGCCTGCTGAATTCGGGTTCATAGCACGAGCCATTGAGAGAACACCCTCAGTATGTCTGAGATTGTTTTCAAAGCCGTTATGTGAAAATTCGCCTTTAATGTGGTAGCCCGGTCCGCCTGTGCCTGTTCCCTCAGGACAGCCGCCCTGTATCATAAAGCCGTAAATTACTCTGTGAAATGTAAGACCGTCATAGAAGTTCTTGTTTATAAGGCTTATAAAATTATTTACCGTGTTAGGTGCAATTTCGGGATAAAGCTCAGCTTTAATAATATCGCCGTTTTCCATTGTAATTGTAACAACAGGATTTTTCGACATAATATCTTCCTTTCTTTTTTGAAGTACCATTATATTCTACATTAGTTCGTATAAATAATCAAGCCGTAAATTCTGAAATCAGTTCATTTTCTTAACTGCTTCAAATTCGTCAACTATTTCTTTTGACGGTGCTTTTGTAACAAGGCTTACAACAACGATAGTTATGCACGCAACAATGAAAGCCGGAAGAAGTTCGTATATGTTCCATACTCCACCGAGAGGACGGATTAAGTATTTCCATACGAATACCATAACGCCGCCGCTTATCATTCCTGCCAATGCACCCCATTTGTTGACACGCTTCCAGAAAAGCGACGCAAGCATAACAGGTCCGAATGTTGCACCAAAGCCTGCCCATGCAAACGATACTATCATAAATACCGAGCTGTCCTTATCCCACGCAATCACAACGGCAATAGCGGCAATAACAAGCAGTGTAACTCTTGCGATAAGCATTGAGGTTTTCTGTGAGGTTTTTATTCCGAAAAGTCCGCCTATGATATTTTCGGATACACCCGAGGACGCCGCCAACATCTGTGAGTCTGATGTTGACATAGTACTTGCAAGAATACCGGCAAGAATAAGACCTGCGATAAGTGCCGCAAGAACTCCGTTCTGTCCGAGAAGATTTGCAATCTGCATAATAACTGTTTCAGGGTCGTCGAGCGGTTTAAGAGCATTTGCAGAAACCATTCCAAGACCTATTACACCGATAAGAACGCCTACTGCAAGAGAGATAACAACCCATATTGTTGCAACACGTCTTGACAGTTTGAGTTTTTTGCTGTCCTTAATTGCCATAAATCTGAGGAGAATGTGCGGCATACCGAAATATCCGAGTCCCCATGCAAGTGTTGATATTATCGTGATAAAGCCGTAAGGACTTGATGTACCTGTATCTGCGTTGTATGTTTCGGTAAGGCTGAAATATCCCGGAAGTGCCTGAGCATTTTTTATAACGGCATCTATTCCGCCTGCATTTGCAATGCCGAAGCCGAACACGATAAACAGTGCAGCAGTCATTATAATACTCTGAATAAGGTCAGTCGTACTTGCGGCAAGAAAACCGCCGATACAGGTATAGCCTACGATTATTACGGCACTGACAACCATTGCAACGTGGTAATCAACACCGAAAATCGTTCCGAAAAGCTTTCCGCAAGCGGCAAAGCCTGAGGCTGTATAAGGCACAAAGAAGATAATAATTATCAGTGCCGCAAGAGCCATAAGGATTTTCTTGTCCTCACGGAAACGGTTCGAGAAAAATTCGGGGATAGTGATAGAATTGGTTTTTACCGAGTAATTACGCAGACGCTTTGCAACAACAAGCCAGTTGATATATGTGCCTATTGCAAGTCCGATAGCTGTCCATACGGCGTCTGCAAGTCCCGTAAGGTACGCAACGCCCGGCAGTCCCATAAGCAGCCAGCTGCTCATATCTGACGCTTCGGCACTCATTGCCGTTACAAAAGGCCCGAGCTTTCGTCCGCCGAGATAAAAATCATCTACTGTATTGTTCTTTCTGGCAAACCATACACCTATGCCGAGAACAATAAGCAGATAGGCGACTATTGTAATCGCCATACAAATTTGTTCCTGTGTCATTCTGTACATTCTCCTTTTAAAAAAATATGCATTCACGCATTTTAATAGAATAATTTCTATTTTAACATAAAATACAGATGACAACAAGATTAAAGGAGAATTTTATCAAAAAATATTATTTTGTTTCATATCCTGCGTCAATAACGGCTTTGTTAAGAACCTCTGTGTCAACATCTTTTGCAAGAGTTACAACGGCACACTTATTTTCAAGGCTTACATCTGCCGATACTACACCGTCGATTTTTTCAAGTGCTGTTTTAACGTGATTTACACAGTGCATACACATCATACCTTCAATATTGATTGTCTTTGTCATAATAATTCTGTCCTTTCTTTGTTCAAAATTCACTGTCTGTGTTTTTTCTGTATTGCTGTAAGCGGAGGTAACCTTTTCGGTCTTAAAGCGTCTTAACCTCAGAGCATTTGAAACAACGCACACCGAGCTGAAACTCATTGCCGCCGCCGCAATCATCGGATTAAGAAGTATGCCGAAACCGTACAGCACACCTGCCGCAACGGGTATTCCTATTGTGTTGTAGAAAAACGCCCAGAAAAGATTTTGCCTGATATTTCGCATAACGGCTTTGCTGAGCTTTATTGCATTTACAACATCAAGCAAATCGCTTTTCATAAGAACAATATCGGCTGACTCCATAGCAACATCTGTTCCGGCACCAATGGCAATTCCGACATCGGCTCTTGCAAGTGCCGGAGCGTCATTTATTCCGTCGCCAACCATTGCGACGGTTTTTTTTCGTTCTTGAAGTCGTCTTATCTGTTCCTCCTTGTCCTGCGGCAGAACATCTGAAATTATATCTGAAATGCCGACTTTTCTGCCTATTGCGGCGGCTGTTTTAGCGTTGTCCCCTGTAAGCATTATTGTGCCTATATTCATTGCATTAAGCTCGGCTATCGCACTTGCGGCTGTTGGCTTTATTACATCGGCAACAGCGATTATTCCGATAAGCTTATTGTTTTTTATGAAATACAACGGTGTTTTTCCGCTGTCAGCAAGAGAACTTTCGTATTCATCAATATTTTTCAGATTTGACAAATGCTTTTCCGCAAGTTTTCTGTTTCCGGCATAATAAACCTCATTGTTGCTTTTTCCGCCTACTCCGTAGCCTGCATACTGCTGAAAACCGGTTATTTCAAAGGGTGTGATATTT
>JBJEOP010000054.1:0-12979 GCA_051880775.1 Acutalibacteraceae bacterium | reverse complement strand
CCTGCTTTTGCTCCATATTAGATTTATTTTTCTATCTCATTTTGCTCATCTCTACGGTTTAACATTTCGTCAAAACCGTTAATATATTCATATGGATATTTGTAGTTGAATATTCTTGTGAGTTCCTCGCTCTGCGGTTTTTTCAGCTTTGTGACTGCACCTGCACCGCAGCCGAGGATTGTATGGGTTTCGTCCATTACATAGACATTATAAATTCCGTCATAGCCGTCCTTTGACCAGCCGACATTTTCAAGATTGCCCTCCATACGGCTCTGGCGGTAAAGATAGTATGGGTGATAACCGTATGCCGTAAGCTGTTTTTCGCACTGACGCAGCATTTTTGCGGAGGGAACTTCCTTGCCTGTTTCAAGCTCTGTTCCCTGTCCCGTAAGACGTGAGGAACGCTTCATTGCAAGAGTATGAACCGTAATGCTTTCGGGGTTAAGCGATATAATCTTGTCAAGTGTATCATTAAAGCTTTCAACCGTATCTGTCGGAAGTCCTGCAATCAAATCCATATTTATGTGCTTAAAGCCTGTTTCCCTTGCAAGATTAAAAGCGTCAATGGTTTGCTTTGAAGTATGCTTTCTGCCTATGACTTCAAGCACACTGTCATTCAGCGTCTGCGGATTTATGCTTATGCGGTCAGCTCCGCCGTCATAAATTGAAATGAGCTTTTCCCTGTCGATTGTATCGGGACGACCTGCCTCAACGGTAAATTCACGGCACGAGTTCATATCAAAATTTGAATTTATTGTTTGTATCAGAATTTTAAGCTGTTCGGCACTGAGTGTTGTAGGCGTACCGCCGCCGACATAAACGCTTTCAAGTTTCAGATTACATTCCTTTGCAAGTTCTGCCGTATATTCTATTTCTTTGCAAAGCAGTTCAAAATAAGGCTCAATAAGTTTTTTTGCCTTTTCTATTGACTGTGAAACAAACGAACAGTATGAACATCTTGTCGGGCAAAACGGTATTGAAATATAAAGACTGAATGAACGTGGCTGACTCAGTGCAAGAATTTTTTGTTCGTATTTTTCGGTTATCGCACTGAGTTCTGTTTTTTCTTTTGAAACAAGAAGTTTGTTTTCAAAATAGCTTTTTGCACTGTCCTCGCCGTATTCAGCGGAAAGACGGCGAAAAAGTTTTATCGGGCGTACACCTGTTAATATGCCCCACGGCTGTGTTCTGCCTGTTAATTTACAAAGCAGCTCATACAGGCACACCGCCATTGTACGCTCGGCATTTTTTTCAAAATCTTCTGACGAGGGTTCAACGGTTTTTTCGTTTGTTTCGGAAAAATTTTCGGTTATAACCTGTGCTTTAACCGTCGCCGAATTGCCGTCAATATTCATTGATGTTATTATATAAGGCATTTCCTTTTCCTGCGGAATTTCGTTTGTTACATTTATTTTGTCATTAGGAAAAAACAACCGCACAAGGTTTTCCATTTCATAGTGGAATGAGTGATTATCAATATAAATCGTCATAAGAACAGTTCCCCATAAATATATTATGTTTACGCTCGTAGTCAAGTGTTGAGCTTTCGCCGTGACCGCAGTAAACATTCAGATTTTCTTTTATAGCCGCAATTTTCTTTACGGATTCATACATATCACGGCTGCTGCCTGTCGGAAAATCCATTCTTCCTGTTGTTTGGCTCATTATTGTATCGCCTGTAAAAATATTATCGCCGATAATATAGCATACTCCGCCGACGGTATGACCCGGTGTTTCGAGGACTTTTATTTTTTCGTTTCCGAAATCAAGCGTCATTCCGTCCGTTACAAGTATATCGGGTGTAAAGTGTTCTATTGTACCACCGAAAAACAGTGACAAATTCAAAGTGTCCTTGTGTGTAAAGTCTGCCTCTTTTTCGCCTATTACAATCTGTGCATTAGGGTATCTTTTTTTCATTGCGGCGGCGTTGCCGATATGGTCATAGTGACCGTGAGTAAGAAGTATATATTTAAGTTTTTCCGAGCCGAAATCATTGACTTTGTTTTCAACCTCAAATGACGCTGCACCCGTGTCAATAAGAAGTGAAACATCAGAGTCGGTGTTTGTTACAAAATAGCAGTTTGCCTGTAACTCTCCGAGCGGAAAGGACTGTATTTTTATCATTTTATATCTATCTCCTGTTAAAAGTTATTTTATACAAAATCAAATTTTATGCTAAGTCTTTGGAATCGATTATTATTGTAACGGGGCCGTCGTTAAGGAGTGATACTTTCATATCAGCACCGAAAATGCCCTTTTCAACCTTGTTAATTCCGTTGTTATTCATACAGGTGCAAAAATATTCATACAGCGGTTCGGCTTTTTCGGGACGTTCGGCGTTTTCAAAATTGGGTCGTCTGCCCTTTCGGCAGTTCGCACAAAGTGTAAAATTGGATACAACAAGAACTTCGCCGTTTATATCGACAAGCGACAAATTCATTTTATCGTTTTCATCAGTGAAAATACGAAGTCCCGAAATTTTTGCACTGAGTTTTTCGGCGTCTTTTTGGGTATCTCCGTTTTCAACTCCTAAAAGTATTAAAAAGCCCTGAGAAATTCTGCCGACTGTTTTTTCGTCAACAACAACTTCACAATGAGTGACACGCTGTATTACTGCTTTCATCTTGTTTCCTTTCTGAATTTAGCAAATTATATTAAGTGTTGAGCAAAACTTGCGGTTTTTTATAACTCCACACTCCACTCTCCACACTCCACACTGAATATCAGTTTCTGCCTATTGCGACAATGCCGTTTATGCCGCTGAGTCTGCTTATAACGGTTTTGAGGTGATTTATTCCGTTGACGGTTATGCTGACTTCGATAGTTGCCATACCGTTTTTTGATTCTCTTGAATTAAGGTTATGGATAAAGATGTGCATTGCGGAAAGCTGATTTGTAATGTCGGCAAGCAGGCCTGTTCTGTCGGTTGCGGTAATCTGCAAGGTGGACTGGAAGGTTTCATCGTGAATCTGACTTGCCCATTCCGCTTTTACCCAACGTGCAGGCTCGGCACAATGCTCTATATCCTTCGGAACGTTTGAACAGGTACGCTTATGTATTGAAACACCGTAGCCTCTTGTAATAAATCCTATTATGTCATCACCCGGAAGAGGATTACAGCATTTTGAATATTTTACAAGACAATCGTCTATTCCCTCGATATGAACGCCGCTGCTGACTTTTTTGCGGACAGGCTCGGTTATTACAACAGGTGCAGGCTCGACAACGGTATATTTTTTGAAATATTCTTCTTTGATTTTCGGGAGTATTCGCCAGAGCTGAACGCCGCCGTAGCCGATTGACGCATAAAAATCTTCAAGTGTGTTGCAGTTCTGGCGGTGCATAACATTTGCAAGAAATTCAGACATATCTTTTTCGGGAACATTGATAGCAAGACGCTTAAATTCGGATTCAAGCTGTGCTCTGCCCTCCTGAATGTTCTCGTCACGCTTTTCACGCTTGAACCAAAGTCTGATTTTATTTCTTGCTTCGCTTGTACGGACAATGTTAAGCCAGTCACGCTTTGGTCCTGAGCTTTCTTTTGTGGTAACTATTTCGACTATTTCGCCTGTTTTTACTTTGTAGTCAATAGGCACGATACGCTTGTCAACCTTTGCACCTATCATACGGTTGCCGACTTCACTGTGAATTGCATAAGCAACGTCAATAACGGTTGCACCGGCAGGAAGATTGATAACGTCGCCTTTCGGGGTAAAGACAAAAACTTCTTCGGGGGCAAGATCCATTTTTATTGTGCGGACAATATCTGTGGAATCATTGTCGCTCTGATTTTCGAGCATTTTTCTTATCCATGCAAGACGTTCATCAAGGGAGTCTTTTTTGGTTATGCCCTCTTTGTACTTCCAGTGTGCAGCGATACCGTATTCGGCGGTGTAGTGCATTTCCCATGTTCTTATCTGAATTTCAAAGGGTATGCCCTCTTTGCCGATAACGGTTGTATGAAGCGACTGATACATATTCGGCTTTGGAGTGGAAATATAGTCCTTGAATCTGTTAGGCAAGGGCTTGAATAAATCGTGTACAACACCGAGTACATTATAACAGTCGGCAACTGTATCGACAATTACACGAACGGCAAAAATATCATAAATCTGATCCATTGTTTTGCCCTTCATAAATGTCTTTTTGTAAATACCGTGAATACTCTTTACACGACCTTCAATATATACATTCTTGATTTCGTCTTTCAGTCTGTCGTAAAGCATTTGCTTTATGTTTGAAACAAAATTTATTCTGTCCTTGCTTTTTAGTGCAAGCTGATTTTCAATTTCGGCATATCCGACAGGGTCAAGGTAACGGATTGAAAGGTCTTCAAGCTCTTCTTTTATTGCACGGATACCGAGTCTGTGAGCAATAGGAGCATAAACCTCCATAACTTCAAGTGCTTTGTCACGGCGGTGCTGTTCCTTCATACATTCGATTGTACGCATATTGTGCAGTCTGTCGGCAAGCTTTATGATGATTACACGAATATCATTTGACATAGCGATAAGCATTTTGCGGATATTTTCCGCCTGCTGTTCTTCCCTTGATGAGTAAGGAATTTTTCCAAGCTTTGTAACACCGTCTATAAGCTCAGCAATTTCCGAACCGAAAAGCTTTGTTACTTCTTCGAGAGTGACGGGAGTATCCTCAACTACATCATGCAAAAGTGCAGCGGCAACAGACTCAGTGTCCATTCCGAGTTCAACAAGAATACAGGCAACAGACGTCGGATGCAGGATATACGGAATACCTGACGCTCTGCGTTGATCTCCGTGTTTTTCTTCCGCAAACTGATATGCCTTGTCGATAAGGTCAAAATCATAGGTGTGGTCGCTTTTTTTCATAAGCTCAACAAGCTCGTTATAATCCTCGTAATATTTTGGTTTTTCAGGCATTTTTCATATCCTCCTTTAATTTCCTCAGTATTTTTGACGCATTGAGGTCAACTTTTCCGTTGACTTCACGGATTGAAATATTCAGATTATCGACATCACGACTGTATGTGATGAGATAAAGCTCGTTCATTATGTCAAGAATGTTAAGAAGTTTGAAAGCGCCGATTGTCGGACAGGAAAGTTTAAGACAAAGAGCGTCTATTGAATAATTTTGTCTTGGATTTTTTCGTATATAACGGTAAACTATCGCAAATTCGTCACGGGTCGGAATTTTATCGGCAAAATTCTGCGGGATAATTCCGCTTTTGTAGAGTTCATAGTCCTGTATTTCGTACATAGCCTTTTCGGTGTCAAAATTTGACGGTTTGATGTCCTTTACCGAAAAAGAAACATTTGACTGTCCCTGATAGGTATTTATGTCAAGATTTACCGCAAAATCAAGCATATCTCCCTCACTGTATGGAAACTGCTCCGTTGTGGTTGAAAATTTCATAATGTTAAGTCTTGCTTTTTCCCGTGATATTGAGAGTTTGAGATGATTTCCGTTTCCAACGGGAGTGATTTTTTCGAGCAGCATATTGTTAAGCCCGAATATCGGCTTTGGATTTCCGTAGCCAAAAGGTTCAAACATTTGAAGCTGTTTTACCATATCCGTGGTAATTGTGCCGGGGTTCAGGTTGCAGTCAAGTTTGAGAGCTGCAAGAGGCATACGTTCAAGTTTATTTGCATAAGCGTTTATCGCTTTTCTGAAATCATCTATGTTTTCACGCTTTATACTGAATCCGACAGCCATCGGGTGTCCGCCGAATTTTTCGAGATACTCCGAACACGCAAAAACTGCATCAACAAGCGAAAAGCCGCTTATACTGCGTCCTGACGCTTTGCATATTTCGCCGTCTTCCGAAATTATGATTGACGGTTTACCGTATTTTTCTGTGATTTTTGAGGATACAATGCCTATTACTCCTGCATTCCAGCCCTTTGACGATACGACAATAACTCTGTCGTATGAAAGTGACGGATTTGAAATAAGTTGATTTTCAATCTGTTTGTATATTTCTGTTTCTATGGTCTGACGCTGTGTATTAAGATTGCTGAGAAGTTCAGCCTTTTCGTTGGCTGTTTCGTCATTTTCCGTAAGGAAAAGTTCAAGTGCGTCATACGGTGAACCGAGTCTGCCTGCCGCATTTATTCTTGGTGAAAGACGGAAACCGATTGTGCCGGCGTTTACCTTTGCGGACTGGGATTTTTCAATCAGTGACGATATTCCGACACGCTCGGTATTTTCTATGTTTACAATTCCGTTTTTTACAATGTCACGGTTTTCGCTTTTAAGCGGAACAAGGTCGGCAACAGTTCCGAAAGCGGCAAGGTCGGAATAATTTTCGATAACGCTGAAGCTGTCACCTTCAAGTGCCGTTACAAGTTTAAGTGCAAGTCCTGCACCCGAATAATCACGAAACCTTGCCGTTTCATCGTTTCTGTGCGGATTTACAATGGCAACGGCTTTCGGAAGAACGTCCTGCGGCTTGTGGTGGTCAGTAACCACGACATCAATTCCGAGTGAATCGGCATAATTGATTTCATCTATTGCCGAAATACCGTTATCAACCGTTATAATAAGGTTCACGCCTTGACTGTGCAGCTTTTCTACGGCAGATTTATTCATTCCGTAACCCTCGGAATTTCTGTCGGGTATATAAAACATAACGTTCGCACACACTGATTCAAGATATGAATAAAGTATCGCTGTCGATGTTACGCCGTCACAGTCATAATCGCCATATACGCATATTTTCTGATATTCGGTAACGGCTTTTTTTATTCTTGCAACCGCTTTGTCCATATCCTTTATTTCAAACGGATTGGAAAGTTCATTGTCTGCGGCAAAAAACTTTTGGATTTCATCAGGTTCTGTGAGTCCTCTTATTGTGAGCAGCATTGAGGTAAAAACAGGCAGATCATATTTTTTTGTAAGTTCTCTTACTTTATTTTTATCAAGCTCGGATACAGTCCATTTTTTCATTATTGCACCGCCTTTTCTGTATTACATATAATAGCATTTTTTTTGGACATATTCAATATTATTTAACATTTAAAAACAGATGTTTTATTTACACACAATATTTTGTTTGTATTTTTATTGAAATACTGAGAATAATATTCTAAACAGAGTATTCGGGGTATTGAAATGAAAAAGTATTTGTTTTCTTTATGGGGGATTCTTGCAGGAGTGCTTAACGGACTTCTCGGTGCAGGCGGTGGTATGCCTGTTGTACCGATATTGCAGTCAAAGCTTGATGTTCAGAAATCACACGCAACCTGTGTGGCGATAATTCTGCCTATATGCATTGTCAGCATTATAATGTATATAATTAACGGAAAGGTGACTTTTAGTGACGCTGCTCCGTTTCTGATATGGGGAGTTATCGGTTCTGTTATAGGTACTGTATTTTTATCAAAGCTGAAACCTGTGATAATACGCAAGATTTTCGCCGTGCTTATGCTTTGGGCGGCGTACCGCCTTATTACAAGATGAGCGGAGTTTATATTGCCGCTGCCGGTATTGTTTCGGGAATACTGGGTGCTATGGGAATGGGCGGCGGCGGTGTTTTAGTGATAGTTCTGACGGTATTCTGCGGTTATGAACAGACGCTTGCACAGGGAATCAACCTTATTTTCTTTGTTCCCTGTGCTGTTGCTGCAATAATCATTTATTCGTACAAAAAACTGATTGACTGGAAAATTGCAATTCCGTTTTCGGTTATGGGCTGTATCGGTGCGGTTGTAGGTTCATACTTAACATCATATTTTGACAACAAAACGCTTTCGCTGATTTTCGGGATTATGCTGCTTGTAATAGGAGTAAAAGAACTCTTTTCAAAAACAAAATAATTTATTCTGACAGCTATATTGAATTTTTCAAATAAGATATGCTATAATATTTTCATATTTCAACGACGGAGGAAATACGCAATATGAAAATAACACTTCTCGGCTGTGGACGGTGGGGGTCTTTTATCGGCTGGTATCTTGATAAAATCGGTCATAATGTTACAATATGGGGATTGTCTGACGCTCCACAGTTTCAGGAAATTAAAAATACAAGAAAAAACAATATGCTGACTTTCAGAGAGTCAATCAATGTTACGGATAATCTTGACGAGGCTGTAAGTACGGCTGATATTCTTATTATCTCAATCAGTTCTCAGGCGTTGCGTTCATTTATGGGAACGCTCTCAAAGCTGGATTTAAAGGGTAAAAAAATTGTTCTTTGTATGAAAGGTATTGAGATAAACACAGGTAAAAGGCTTACTCAGATTGTTGAGGAATTTGTAACGGACGAAACTCCCGTGGCTATATGGGTAGGACCCGGACACCCACAGGATTTCAGCAACGGTATCCCCAACTGTATGGTAATTGATTCAAGGCACGACGACCTTAAACAATTTCTTATTAAAGAGTTTTCGAGCGACCTTATACGCTTTTATGTCGGACAGGACCTTATCGGAAGTGAGATAGGTGCCGCCGCTAAAAACACTATCGGTATTGCCGCAGGTATGCTTGACGGTCTTAATCTTTCTTCACTCAAAGGTGCTTTGATGTCGAGAGGTACAAGGGAAATTTCAAGACTGATAAAGGCTATGGGCGGAAATGAGCTTTCGGCTTACGGTTTGTGTCATCTCGGCGACTATGAGGCTACGCTGTTTTCACAGTACAGCCACAACAGACGATTTGGTGAAATGCTTGTAAAGGGTGAAAAATTTGGCAAGCTTGCCGAGGGTGTAGACACAACAACCGCACTTGTATATCTCGGTCAGAAATACAATGTTGATTTGCCGATATGCAAGACCGTCTATAATGTAATTCAGGGTAAAACCACCGCTAAAAAGGGTCTGTCTGATTTGTTCCTCCGCAGTATCAAGCCTGAATTTTAAAAATGAAAATATAAAATAAAAAACTCTGAAATTCGTTTATTTTGAATTTCAGAGTTTTTGTTTATTTGTCATTCACGAAACTGTTCAACAGGTACGCCGAGTTTTTCAAGAATATCTATAAAGCCTTCGTAAACCTCATCTCTTGAAAAATTAAGATTTTCCAGTTCTTTATCGGTGAAAGCATTTATTCTGCGGTAAAAATCCGTTGCAAGCTCAACATATCTGTCGTTATACTCGATATTGTCAAACAGCATATCTTCCGCTTCGCAGATTTTGCCATCTTTGATAAGTTTGTCGAGATGATTATGCAATAAGTCGGTGTTGCTCAGTTCGTCAGTGATTTCATATTTTACTGTATCTTTCCGAAACACAACCTTTGCTACAAAGTGTGCAATCATTTCTATCTGTCTTAACATCCAGTCGTCCTGAAAGCCCATAATATTTCCTCCAAATATTTCTCAGTTTTCTCCTGCGAGAACACCCGTTGAAAACGCCGTCTGCAAGTTAAAGCCGCCTGTGTAGCAGTCAACATCAATTACTTCACCTGCAAAATACAAGCCTTTTACAAGCTTTGACTCCATTGTTTTCGGGTTTATTTCCTTTGTATCAACTCCACCCGAGGTTACTATTGCCTCGTCAATCGGTCGGAATGATGAAATTGTCACATCAAAATTTTTAAGAAGTTTTATTATATTGTAACGCTCGGTTTTTGTAATTTCACTGCATTTTTTATCGGGTAAAATGCCTGAACGCTGTGCAAATACCTCTGTCATTTTTGACGGCAGTAACGAATGAAGTACGGAGATATATTCTTTGTTGCGGTTCTTTTCTAATTCACGCAAAAGACGTAAATTTAGCTGCTCTTCGGAAAGTGCAGGTTTGAGGTCAATATCAATTCTGTATCTTCCCTCTGACATTTCACGCATATGAGAGCTTGCACTGAGAATTACCGCTCCCGACATTCCGTAATAAGTAAAAAGCAATTCTCCGAAATCGTCATAAATTTTTTTGTTGGTCTTTGTGTCGACAACGCTTATGGCGATATTTTTCAGCTGTAAGCCGTTCATTTCCGCACAAAAATTATCTGACGACTGCAACGGAACAAGTGACGGTTTCAGCGGAATTATATTGTGTCCGGCTTTTTTTGCGAATTTATATCCGTCACCTGTTGAGCCTGTAAGCGGATATGATTTTCCGCCGCTTGCTATTATTATTTTATCAAAATTCATTATGCGGTTATTTGTTTTTACCGCTTTTACTTCGTCATTTTCAATAATTATATCGACAATATTTTCGTGAATTATTTTACAGCCTGCCTGTTTTGATACTTTTAAAAGAGTATCAACAACATCTGCGGCTTTGTCGGATACGGGGAAACTCTGTTTCCCCTCTCGGTTTTAAGCGGCAGTCCGTTCATTTCAAAAAAATCCATTGTATCCTGTGGTGAAAAACGGTTTAATGCACTGTAAAGAAATCGGCTGTTTGTGGGAGTATTCGCAAGAACCGTCTGAATATCACAATTATTCGTTACATTACAGCGACCCTTGCCCGTTATATAAAGTTTTCGTCCGATTTTAGCGTTTTTTTCAAAAATAACCACGCTGTCGCCGTTGTATGCCGAAAAAATCCCCGACATCATACCAGCCGCACCGCCGCCGATAACCGCAATTTTTCTTTGTGTCAATCTGATGTGTCCTCCCCGTCGTTCTGATAAACATCGTATTCTTCCCATATATTTTCGAGATTATCAAATATATTCTTTACTTTTTCGTCAAGATTTACAACGGTTGCAACAACAAGAGCGTTTATCATACTCAATGGTGCAACAAGAGAATCGACAACCGATGCCATATCGCTTTTTGCAATAAGAACATAGTCAGACATTGCGACCAGAGGACTGACCATACTGTCTGTAAGTGCTATGACCTTTGCTCCTCTGCGGTGTGCAAAATTCATAGCCTTAATTGCGGCATTAGAATAGCGTGGAAAGCTTATTCCGATAAAGACATCGTCTGAGGTTATTCGGAAAAGATTTTCGTATATTTCGGTTTCTCCGTATGTACTTATGACCTTTACATTTTCAAAAATCAGCGAGTAGTAATATCCCAGAAACGACGCAAGAGCCGCCGAGCTTCTCACTGCAAAAATATAAATTGTTTTTGCTTTTGAAATAGCTTTAACGGCATTATCAAAATCTTCCTTTGAGGTTTCTTCGATTGTACGCCTGATTTTTTCGATGTCCTGATTGAGAACGGTTTCGAGTATATTTTCATTACCTATGAGGTTTTTTGTGACTTCTATTCTTTGAACGGAGGTCAGCTTGTCACGCACCATTTCCTGCATTGCTTTCTGCATTTTGGGATAGCCGTCATAGCCGAGTTCCGTTGCAAAACGGACAACCGTTGATTCGCTTACTCCGACAGTTGCTCCGAGCTTTGAGGCGGTCATAAATGCCGCTTTATCGTAATGCTCCGTTATAAAATGTGCAATGAGCCGCTGCCCCTTTGAAAAATTCGCAGTCTGCTCATTTATTTTTGATAATAAATTTTTCGCCATTTCAATAACTCCCGTAAATTTATTATTTTCTTTTTAACATAAATATTTTATATCCCGACGGTCGAAAAATCAAGTAGTTATAATCGACAATAAGTTATCAACAAAAACACAAATCCCCGAATACCTTTTCGGATTTTCGGGGATTGATGACAAAAATAATTATTTCATATTGATTTTATATGCTTTTAATCATATAATTGTTTTAATATAAATTTTGAAAGTATGGTGAATATTGATGCCATATTCAATAGAGATAGATTTGCATGGTTATACAGTTGAATCTGCTAAAACGCTTATTAACGATTCCCTCAAAAAACTTCCAAAGGGAGTTCGTGAAGTTAATGTTATACACGGCTATCGTGGAGGAACTGCTTTACGGGATATGGTACGCAAGTATTCACACCCAAAAATAGAAAGAAAAATTCTTGGTCTTAATCAGGGAATTACAACATTTATCATCAAAAAAGAATAAAATACAAGTTGATATTTTGATTTTATATTATCCGTTTACCATTTTCTCCGAGAGTGAATACAGTTTCCTGCATTCCTGTTCAATGTTTTCAGCGGAAAATATTGCGGATACCAAAGCAACACCGTCAGCACCAAGTCCTGAAAGCTGTAATATATTTTCGCTTGAAATACCGCCTATTGCAACGATGGGAATCGAAACAGATTTGCATATCTCAGAAAAAGTCTGAAAAGAAACAGAGTTTGCGTCAGTTTTTGTTGAGGTATTGAAAACCGCTCCGACACCAAGATAATCCGCACCGTTCTTTTCGGCAAGAACAGCCTGTTCGACTGTCCTGGCGGAAACTCCGATTATCATATCCTCCCCCACAAGTTTTCGTACATTTTCCGCCTGCATATCGTGCTGACCGACGTGTACTCCGTCAGCTCCGCATTTAAGTGCAATATCCACATTGTCATTTATTATAAACGGAACATTATAGCTATTGCAAAGCGACTTTATCTTTAAAGCCTCTTCCAGAAATTCTTCCTCGTCAAGTTTTTTTTCACGCAGCTGCAAACAGGTTATACCACCCTTTAACGCTTCCTCGATTTGTTCATATAATGTTTTTTTGCCTGTCCACATACGGTCTGTTACTGCATAGAGTAACATATTTTTTTTATCACATTTCATATTTATTACCGCCTTCCAAAGTTTTTCGTTAAAATCAAAATTATATTTTATATTATATCATCACTGATATTCTTATTTCAATCAACTAAACATTCTTTTAAAAAATTATTATTGATGATTTTAAAACAAAAATGCCTGTCTGAAAAATATACAGACAGGCAATCTTGCCAAACAGAAATATTCCCGCAAAAATTTCTTTTCAATATTCTCCTTAAATCCAATGATAATTTAAAGTATTTAATGATTTTATAACCACACTATGTTTGTTACCATGATAGCATTTTTTTAGTTTCATTTCAACTATAAAACCGCCGAATTACGCTGTGTATTTATACAATTTTTTGTAACTTTTAAGGTTAATTCAAGGTTTAGAAAAAACATAAATTCTGAATTAACAGTTGCATATAAATAATATAAAAGGATATGGAATTACGCAAGGAAAT
>JBJEOP010000053.1:0-13241 GCA_051880775.1 Acutalibacteraceae bacterium | reverse complement strand
ATCATACTTGGAGATTGCTTTACTATATTTTTTATTTTTTTATGAAACGAACGTGGACTATTCTGTTTTTAAAAGTGATAATTTATTTGGAAAGCTGTGTTTTTTGTTTCTGTCATTTAATCTTTTACTGAACGCAACGGCTGTTTTATTGTCCGTGCTGTCACATACGGGTATCTGCACAGAAGAAAAAGATTTCTCTTTCAATGTTTTGTACCGCTGTTCATTCTGATATTTTGAAACATAACTTAATCCAAAGCCTATAAATTCCCAGAAAATAATGACTTTAAAAGATATATTCAAAAGCAATGTTATCTCAAACATTGAATATACACAGTATGCAACACAAAAAGCTGTAATAAGAACAAGAATATCACCGTCACGGGTGCATTTATCCTTATATCTGAATATTGCCTTGAACAGTGCCTTTGCAACGGTAATCGCAAGAATCATAAATATATTAAAGCCTACAATGCCAAAACTCACAAGTATCGTCAGCAGCCCGTTGTGAAAATAATTGTATTTAAGTCCGCCGAGATATTCCTTTCCATAGTCAACAATGTTTGCCTGACCTATGCCCATAACAGGGAATTTCTCAAAAAGTTCAACGGCTTGTTTCCATATTACAAAACGTCCGCTGTCGATATTTTTATTTTCGTGTTCAAAAGTTACGGCAGGTTCAGGTTCTTCTATTGCTATCGGATTTTTTTTGTTTTTTATACTGCTTGAAATCTTAGTTTCCGACTGACCGTTTGTCATCATCAGCGAAATCGAATTTTGTGACGCAGTGCGTAAAAACAGCAACAATGACGAAATAACAACGCACGCAAGAATCGTTGCAATAAGCCTTAACAAAAAACTTAAAGGATTAAATGCTTTAAAATCCCTGAAAATCTTATAAAATGAAACAAAACATATAAATGTTATTAAAAACATCAAGGCGGCATTTGAATCCGACAAAAACAGTGCAATAAGATTTATTACAAAAGCGAAAGTATAGAATACTTTTTTTCGTATATTAAGCGTATTTTCTGACTTTTGCATTTTCCATATTATAATCAGTCCGATTATTGCAACAGCCGAATAAAATCCTGTAATATTTGCGTTTGAAATAATCCCTACAAAACGGTTGTTGTGAACACAAAAATCATATCCGCCATAGCTGAATCCGTTCGGGAAAACAGCAAGAAGTGCAAGACCAGCCACCATAACAACAGTAGATAAAGCCGAAAAAAATCCGGCTATAAGCTTTATTTCTTTTTTTGTTTCAAAATTGCTTTGATGAGCGTGAAGTCCATAAAAAAGAAAAAAACACACCGCTGACCAGTAAAGCATATATAAATTCATTAAAAAGTTTTTTTCTGAATGGATCAGTACCGTTATTAAACCTGCACCGAGAAAAAAATACATCAGTTTCCGGTATCTTATTTTTTGAATATAACGCTGTCTGATAAGTTTGTTTCCGAACAGCCATACAGACCATACCATTATAATTGCATGAATAAAATAGAAAAACTGTTCTGTAACACACAATGATGTCATAAAAAGGGCTGTCAACAGTGCAAATCTGAAATAAGATGTATTATTAAAAAATTTTACTATCGGATTTTTATTCAGTCTGCTGATATTATTATTTTGCAAAAACATCACCCCTGAATACATTAAACATTAACAAATAACTATTCTGTAATTTGCATTATACATTAAATCGGGTTCAAATTCAATCAAAGTGACACAAATGTAATCATCATCTGTAAAGATTGTAAAAGAATATTTTAATTTATGATACAAAGCTGATTTTTTTGTTGTTTTAGTATATCAGGCGTCGGATTATATACAAATCAATATTTGACAAATAATACCATTTGAATCATGATGTTGTATAATGGGATATTATATTACTTTTTTGTCAAACAAAAAGTTCATCGTAGGTTAGTTATGCTTGCTTTAATCTGAACTTATTCCACAATCATATTTTTTGAAAAAGAAAAACAAGTGGCAAACGGATTGCTGCCACTTGTTTTCCGATTTTTGGTTTTAGTATGACTATTGATTTTACAACAAAAGCCACCCCGAAATATTTATCGGAGTGGCTTTACAGGTGGTTATAGAATTTTGAATTATTCGTTTATAACTTCACGGTAGAGGTTGATATATTCTGTTTAAGAATGGATTTATTCGTCAGTTGAGCTTGTTTCGGGTATATAATAATGATGCAATGTTTCAGATTTAATAAGGCTTCCTTCGGAATCGTAAACGTCATAATCAACTGAAGCATCGTGATATAGGCCTATATATGTGATTGTAATTGCCTCTGTATGATTTTCATTGAGCCAAAAATCTAATTCATAATATGCATTGGCTGGGCCATAATCATATTGATATCTGCCTTCAATTTCCAAAATAACATCCCAGGGAGTATCAGGATTACTTTTTGAGATGATATCTTTTACAGCAGCTAAGGTTATTTTTTCCTTATATTCATATAATGCTTCCAAGTCGATTGTTTGTCCCTGTGAGTTATAAGCTTTATAAAAAACCGAACACGGCAACTTACTGTCATAACGAGTGACGTTGATTTCTTCTGTATGATCTTCGTTAAGCCAATAGAGGAATTTTTCGTGCATTTCGTTGCTTAAATCTTCATCATATTGATATGTCTGTTGGATTTCATCAAAAATATCCTCAGGTTTATCGGCTTTTGCGATAATATCCTTTACACCGTCCAAAGATATTTTTTCTTTGGGTGAGCTTGGTTCGGCTGAACTTGTGGGTTCTTTGGACGGTTGTTCGGAGGTCTGACTTTGATCAGATGATTGAGTAGGGGATTGTTCGGAAGATTGACTTTGCTCAGATGATTGAGTAGGAGATTGTTGAGATGATTGAGTGGAGGGTTGTTCAGAGTTTTGATTTTGATTGGACTGTGTACAGCCTGTAAAGGCAAACAACCCGACAACAGCCACAGTTAGAATAATATAAACCTTTTTCATAATAATTCCTCCTAAGATACCGTTAAGGTGTACCGTACGTATGTTCCGGCACTGTTATATATTTTTATATAATATTGTGAGCCGACATTCAAAGAAAGCGATAAATTCACTCCACCGGAAGCGGTGTTTTGTGCAATCATATTTCCGTTTGCATCATATACTATACAGTTTAGATTTGCCTGTCCTGAACAGGTTGTTGTTATAGTATATGTCTTTGTTGTTCCGGCTGTAAAGCAGTACACATCATTATCTTCTGCAAAATCTATCTGTGCATTTGTACTTCCGGTCGATATATATGCGGGCGTTTCAAGATAATCTCCGGCTTTTTCTAACGCTGGAAAATAAACGGGTTGTGTTATAATTGATGTGGGGTCAGGATAAGCGGTCGTATGTGGATGGTCAATTATCGCTGATTTTGTTATTAAAAAGAACTTTAAATTTTTAACATTATTATTGCTTGTTTTATCCTGAGCATATGTTCCTTGATTAGCCTTGAAATATATATTTTCATTAGTGAGTATAACATTGTCATCAATCGAAAGATTTGTTACTTCCGTGATTCCCGGTTTATGTGACCAAGTCCCGTCATGGTGTTGTACATAAAAGTGAAAATCAAACGTTGACCTATTTGCGTTATAACCGGTCACAAGTGCAATCATTCGTGATGATGTTCCGTATTGTTGTGCTGTGGATGATGTTAGTGGACATTCGGTTATTGTATATCCTACTCTTTCAGCATCGAGCTTTATATTTGAAACCACGGCATTCATATAATCTGCAGCGTTAGAATAGTTATAATACATATTCTTTACCTGATTTCTTTTGGCATTTGACACAAAGTCTCCCGGTTGCTGCCGATAAGGCGCTAACATATTACCAACCATAGGTGCCGGTCCGTCTAAAATATACCTGAATGCATATCCGTAACAGTTCATTCTGTATTGAGGGATATATTCCTTTGAAATATTAGTAGGATAATCTTGGGCGTTAAATTTGGACGGGTCATATTTAGAATAAAATTGATTTCTTACAATGCCTGTTGTATATGTAACAGTTACGCTCGGTCTGTATTCGGCACGGTTATAAGATGCAAAGGTTTTGCTCTTATAAGTGCTTCCGTTTTCTACAGAATCTTTTGCTTTAAAAATGATTCCTTTTGTTTTAGAGAATGTTCCGTCAACCCATTTTGTTACAGCATTCTTAATGTTGAAGCTGTAACGGTGAGGTGTACTTTGAGCTTCACCGCGGGAATATGAAACAACTACGCTTGAAAGAAGCGATGAATATTTGTTTGGATTTACACTGCTCCATGAAGCTGAGCTTTCGTTCCATGAATTGCCCTCAAAAAGGTGACAATCAACAGATAAGGCTTCACTTTCACACATCAAATCTCTGATTTCGACCGAGGCTTTTATGACATTCATTGACGAATGTATTGGATCGAGATGTAAACCCGGAAAACCCATCAATATTCTGGCTTTTCCGTAAGAGCTTCTTTTTCCTACATATAAAGACCCTGATGTACCGTCTGATGTGCCGTTGCTGTTAATTGTTACATCCCTAATAGCACTGTCGGAGCTGTTGTAATTGATTTCAACCGTAGGATCAATACGAATAGGATATACTGTTGCAGGATCTTGCAGGTAATCTGCATTTAAATGAATTGTAAGCAAATATTCTTCATTATCGGTAACGGTTTTGTATGTCATTGTTCCGAATGTGTTATTTCGTTCGTCGGCGGTGAACACAATAATGTCACCGATATTTGCTTTTGTTTCATTATTACTGTCTTTAAGGTAATAAGAGCCTGATTCCTCACAAAGTGAAAGACCGTTTGTGTATAACGTAAAATCATACTCTGTCTGTCCGGTATATTCTTCAACCACTATATCTTCTTTAAAACCGCTGTATGTAAGTCCGTATACATAGGAAGTATTATCATCAATAGTGTACTCAACTTTTTCGGTATTTTCGGGAGAGCTTGCTACGATACTGTCATTTGTGCCGATTTCGGGAATCATTTTTATTTCCAAGTCGTCATAATTAAGTCTGATACCGTCCGAGAGATTTTTTTCAAAAGTTGTAACAATTTCGTGTTCGGCAGTAGAAAAACTTCCGTCTGCGTTTTCCTTGATGTCCAGAGAAATATCCTTAACCTTGTTGTTTTCATCAGTATATTTAACAGGGTGGCTGTATATTCTCATAGTGTTTGTACCATTTGAATTTTTAAATACAAAGGTATTGAGATCGTTTTCATCTGCGTACACTCTTCCGACATAACCGTATTCAGTCGCTTCCTCTGCATCAACAATATCGGGAAGTATAAACGGTTGAGTTGAAGTGTGAATGTCTTCCTGTGGGCTTGAAACGATTGTTGAATTTTTTTCAACTGTATTTGTTGCTGTGTAACCTACAAGAGGCGAGGCTACCATATTAACAGCAAGCAAAAGCGAAAATGTACATAAATATTTTTTCATAATTTCACCTCATTGATTCAAATTAATGTTTTGTAACTCATCATAACAATTAAATTAAAATCACATAAACCGCCATAATATACAGTTTATGTGCAAACCTAAAGTAAGATTAAGTGATACCTCTCTTCATTCCTGAAAGAAGAAAGTACCCATAAACTGCCGTGTGTTGAGTTTTTGAACGAATAAATCATAGAATACCACCCTTTCAATCTTTTAATATAATTTTATCTTATTTTTCACAAAATGTCAAGTAAATATATTTAAATTCACGAAATATTTACAATAAAAGCCACTCCGAAATATTTATCGGAGTGGCATTATAGGTGGTTATAGAATTTTGAATTATTCGTTTATAACTTCACGGTAGAGGTTGATATACTCTGTTGCGGAACGAGCCCAGCTGTTGTCGCAGTTCATTGCACGCTTTATGAGAACCTCCCAGCCGTCGTGCTGCCAGTAGCCTGCAATAGCACGGCGGATAGCACCGAGCATATCCATTGCATCATAATTTTTGAATGTAAAGCCGTTGCCCTCGCCTGTACCGCTGTCCTGAATTGAGTCACGCAGACCGCCTACTTCACGCACAATCGGAACAGTGCCGTAGCGGAGTGCAATCATCTGTGAAAGTCCGCAAGGCTCTGATTTCGACGGCATAAGGAACATATCAGCACCGGCATAAATCTTTCTTGACAGCTCAGGAACAAAGCCGTGACAAGAACAAAGTCTGCCGGGGTATTTGTCCTGCATTGAGCGGAAGAAGCTTTCATATTCCCAGTCGCCTGAACCGAGAATTACAAACTGAACATATTCCTCACGCATAAGCTGGTCGAGTGCCTGTTTAACAAGATCAAGTCCCTTGTGGGCAACAAGTCGTGTAACCATTGCAATAATGGGAACCTCGGCGTTTTGTTCCAGTCCGAGACGCTCCTGCAATTTTCTCTTGTTTTCGGCTTTTCCTGCAAGGTCGTTGGTATTGTAGTTTGCATAAATCTGTTTGTCGGTTGCCGGATTATATGATGTGGTGTCAATACCGTTGAGAATACCTCTTATCTTCCATGCACGGGCGTTGAGAATGGAGTCAAGTCCGTGTGAGAACCACGGGTCACGGATTTCCCAGGAATAGCTCGGGCTTACTGTTGTGACACGGTTTGCGGTTTCTATTGCACCCTTCATATAGTTGATACAGCCGTCGCAGTCGAGAATTGAACGGCTCTGAGGCGGTATTCCGAGAACCTCCTCATAAAGCTCGGGACCGTATTTGCCCTGATACTGTATGTTGTGAATTGTAAATATTGTTTTGATACCCTTATACCAGCCGTTCTGAGAATAGAACAGATTGTAATATGTAGGAACAAGGGCTGTCTGCCAGTCGTTGCAGTGAATTATGTTCGGCTTGAAGTCGATATAGGGGAGCATTTCGAGTGCAGCTCGTGAGAAGAAGGCAAAACGCTCTGCGTCGTCATAGTGACCGTACATTCCCTGACGCTTAAAGTAATACTGGTTATCAAGGAAGTAGTAAATTACTCCGTTGTGTCTGAGTTCAAAAATTCCGCAATACTGTCTTCTCCAAGAAACCGGAACAGAAAAACTTGTGATAAAACGCATCTGGTCTTTGTATTCCTGTGCGATTTCGTCATAAAAAGGCATTACTATCCGACAGCCGATAAGACGCTGACGCAAAGCGTGGGGGAGAGAGCCTGAAACCTCTGCTAACCCGCCTGATGCTGCAAAAGGCTGTGCCTCACTTGTTACATACAAAACCTTCATATTTATATATGCACCTCCGAGTATTTTTGATTTATGTCAAATTTATTAAACAGTGCTTTCCTTGCTGATATATACCGGATATGAAAGGAAGCCCATAAGAGTTCTTTCATCTTTGATAACAACATCTTTATCTACAATTACATAGTTAAGGTTGGAGTTAGCACCGATTTTTGTATCCTGCATAATTACACAGTTAGAAACCTTTGTACCCTTGCCGATATGAACGCCCTTGAACAGTACGCAGTTTTCGACTTCACCCTCAATATTACAGCCGTTTGCAATAAGTGAGTTTGTAACCTTTGAACCAAGACCGTATTTTGTAGGCATATCATCTCTGACTTTTGTATAAACAGGACGGTCGCTGTTGAAGAGGTCTTTTCTTACATCGGAATTCATAAGTGCCATATTTGCGTTGAAATAGTCACTCATTGATGTTATGCATGGTGAGAAACCGTCAAATTCATATCCGTAGATATTAAGGTTCTTGTATTCAGCCTGAATAATATCACGCTTGAAATTAAGTGTATTTTTGCTTATGCATTTGTTTACAAGTTCCATCAGCAGCTCTCGTTTGATGAGCATAATATTCATATAAAAGCTGTAACTGCCTGTAAGTGACGGATTGATAAGCACATCAATTACTCTGCCCTTTGAATCGAATGAAAGCACAGCAGGGTCGTGAAGCTTTGCAGGGATTGTGTCACGCTTATATACAAGTGTGATGTCTGCATTGTTTTCAAGATGCTTGCTGCATATTTTCTGATAATCTATATTGCATATCGTATCACAGTCTGAAATTGCAACATATTCCTCAGTGGAATTTTTGAGGAACGGCATAATTGAATTAAGCGTTGTGACACGGTTAGAATATTCGGAAGTATTGAAGAATGGCGGAAGTATGAAAAGTCCGTCACGCTTTCTTGAAAGATCCCAGGCCTTACCTGTTCCGAGGTGGTCAATAAGGGACTGATAGTTGCTTTTGGTGAGAACACCGATTTTGTTGATACCTGAGTTTACCATATTTGAAAGAGGAAAGTCGATAAGACGGTATCTGCCGCCGAATGGAACAGAACCCATTGTTCGTCTTTCGGTAAGTTCATTGATAAGATCTTCGTGAAGATTTGAGAAGATAATACCCATTATATTATTTCCACGCATAATTATTTTACCTCCTCAACATCTTTTGAAATCATAGCTTTTGGCGGAACGACAGCATTGGCACCGATTTTTACGTTATCGCCTATTACTGCAATGCCCCACTGATCCTTGTCGTCAATATCCTCAGGACGAGCACCGACAACGGCATTTTTGCCTATTACCGTGTTTTCGGATACGATAGCATACTGTACAACAGCACCCTCTTCAATTACGGCACCCGGCATAATAATTGAATCCTGTACTACCGCATTAGCCGCAACGGTTACGTTAGAGAACAGAACGGAAAAGTCAATCTTACCGCTTATGTCACAGCCGTCAGCGATAAGCGAATTTTGTACGCTTGCCGCGTCTGAGATATACTGCGGCGGAACAACAGGATTGCGTGAATAAATTTTCCACGATTCATCATTGAGATCAAGCGTTGTGTTCGGGTCAAGAAGATCCATATTTGATTCCCAAAGACTGTCGATTGTTCCTACGTCTTTCCAGTAGCCCTCGAAAGGATAAGCAAACATTCTTTGACCGTCAGAAAGCATTCTCGGAAGAACATCTTTACCGAAATCGTGTGATGAATCGGCATTTTCTTCATCTTCAATAAGATATTTTCTGAGCTTGTCCCAGCTGAAAACATAAATACCCATTGAGGCATTAGTGCTTTTCGGAACCTTCGGCTTTTCGTCGAATTCATAGATTGAACCGTCAGGGTTAGTGTTAAGAATACCGAATCTCGATGCCTCGGCAAGAGGAACATCAATTACTGCGATAGTGCAGTCAGCGTTGTTTGCTTTGTGGAAAGCAATCATCTTGGAATAATCCATTTTGTAAATGTGGTCGCCTGAAAGAATAACAACATATTCAGGATTATATCTGTCTATGTAGGTGATGTTCTGATATATTGCATTTGCTGTGCCTGAATACCAGTCGGCACCCTTTACCTGCTGATAAGGTGACAATACACGAACGCCGCTGTTCATACTGTCCAGATCCCACGGCTGACCGCTGCCTATGTATTCGTTGAGAACGAGAGGCTGATACTGTGTAAGAACACCGACCGCCTCAATGCCTGAGTTTACGCAGTTTGAAAGCGGAAAATCAATAATACGGTATTTGCCGCCGTAAGGAACGGCAGGTTTTGCGAGTTTTTGAGTAAGTACCCCGAGTCGGCTGCCCTGACCTCCGGCGAGAATCATTGCAACAACTTCCTGTTTTGGATACATTGTAATTCCCCCTTTTATAACAATGATTTATATACAATTTATATATTATTTAGCTTTTTTAGCTTTTTTTGTTTCAGCCTTGGTTTCTGCCTTTGCAGTTGTTTCAGCTTTTTTTGTTTCAGCCTTGGTTTCTGCTTTTGCAGTTGTTTCGGCTTTTTTTGTTTCAGCCTTGGTTTCTGATTTTACAGATTTTTTTGCCTTTGTGGTCTTTTTCTTTTTGGGTGTTTCAGCGGTAGTACCGTCTTTAAGAGCCTTTTTAACTCTTTTTGCTTTTTTGCGTATACATTTGAGGTAAAGTACTGACATAGGAGGCAGTGTAATTGAAATTGACTGTTCAAAACCGTGAAGAGCCAGTTCATCTGTGGCTGAAATGGAGTTGCCGTTTGTAATTCCAGAACCGCCGAAATCTTTATTGTCTGTGTTGAATACCTCTGAATATACGCCGTAAACGGGTACACCTATGCGGTAATTTTCACGCAGAACAGGCTGGAAATTGCAGACAACAATAATTTCGTTGCCTTTTTTGTCCATACGACGGAAACTGATAACGCTCTGAGTGTAGTCGTCGTTGGAAATCCACGAGAAACCGTCCCATGAATAATCAATTTCCCAAAGAGCCGGTGTATCAAGGTAAAATTTATTTATTGACTGATAAAAATATTTCAAGTCCCTGTGTGCAGGATATTGAAGCAGGAGCCAGTCAAGCTCAGACGCATAGTCCCATTCTTTGAACTGACCAAGCTCTGTACCCATAAATGTGAGTTTCTTGCCGGGGTGAGCCATCATATATGCAATAAACGCTCTGTCGCCGGCGAATTTCTGCTCGTAAGAACCCGGCATTTTGTTGATAAGAGAGGCTTTTCCGTGTACTACCTCATCGTGAGAGATAGGAAGAATAAAGTTCTCGGAGAAAGCATAGAAGAATGAGAATGTAAGATTGTCGTGATTGAAAGGACGGTAAAGCGGGTCAAGTGAAATATAGTGGAGCATATCGTTCATCCAGCCCATATTCCATTTGTAGTTAAAGCCCAGACCGCCTGAATATGTAGGACGTGAAACCATTGGCCACGATGTTGATTCCTCTGCTATCATAAGGCAATTAGGGAAGTGCTTGAAAGCAGCCTCGTTGAGCTTTTGCAGGAATGCAACGGCTTCAAGGTTTTCTTTGCCGCCGAACTTGTTCGGTACCCATTCACCGTCACGGCGGCTGTAATCAAGGTAAAGCATTGAGGCAACGGCGTCAACCCGTATTCCGTCAACATGATAGTAGTCCATCCAGTATATTGCACTCGAAATAAGGAAGCTTACTACTTCATTTCTGCCGTAGTCAAATACCAGTGTACCCCAGTCCTTATGTTCACCCTTGCGTGGGTCGGAATATTCATAGCAAGGTGTGCCGTCGAATTTTGCAAGTCCGTGTCCGTCACGGGGAAAATGTGCAGGTACCCAGTCAAGAATTACATAAATTCCTGCCTGATGACATTTGTCAACGAACTCCATAAAGTCAAACGGACTGCCATAGCGTGATGTAACAGCATAATATCCCGTTACCTGATAACCCCACGATGCGTCAAAGGGATATTCGGTAAGAGGCATAAGTTCTATGTGGGTATAACCCATTTCTTTTACATAGGGGATAAGCTCGTCGGCAAGCTTGGAGTATGAAAAACAGTTTCCGTCCTTATATTTTCTCCATGAGCCTGCGTGAACTTCATAGATATTCATAGGACGGCTGTATGACTCGGTATTTGCTCTGTCTTTTAGCCATTGTTCATCGTGCCACTCATAACCGTCAATATCAAAGAAAACAGAAGCATTGTTAGGACGGGTTTCATAGTGATAAGCATAGGGGTCGGATTTCATTATGCAAACATCGTCAAATGTTTCAATACTGTATTTATATATTGAGAACGGTTCAACAATGTTAGGGATAAAACATTCCCATACGCCGCCGTCAGAAAGCTTATACATTTTGTGCATTGAACGATCCCAGTTGTTGAATGTTCCGACAACAGAAACGGTTTTTGCATTTGGAGCCCATGTGCGAAAAACTACACCGTCAACGCCGTCAACGGTTGTTTTATGAGCACCGAGGTATTTGTAGGTGTGATAATTTTCTCCGCTGTGAAACAGTTCGAGTGCCGTACGTTCGTTATTTTCAGCGGTAACCAACTGCATATATAAACAACTCCTTTATACTAAACTTCTTATTTACTTATATAATAGCTTAATTTTGGATAAATTTCAAGTACTTATTGCGTTCTTTTTATGAAAATTTGTTAAAAATCCGAGGTTTAACGCTATATAAGGGCTATCCAAAACGCATTATTTATCTCAACTGGAAATCTATGGTAACATATTTTACCTGTCGAAAAAGCGTGAAGTATAATTTTATAAAATAAAAAGTTTATTTATTAAATATAACATAAACACACAAATTTTTCTCTGGTATTTTTTTACATCGGACGGCATTTTATATCGATTTTTCAAATCTGCGGATAAGAAGTGAACCACAATCAATTTTTTCAAAATCACTTGCAGACGGAAAACAAAAAACGCTCTGCCGGAATAAATCCGACAGAGCGAAACTTTCAGATAAATATTACTGTACTCTTAAAGCTAAGTTATCAGCCAAGTTCAGCAAAATATTTGATTGTTCTAACCATCTGGCTTGTGTAGCTGTTCTCGTTGTCATACCAAGAAACAACCTGAACCTCGTAAAGATCGTCAGCAATCTTGCTTACCATTGTCTGAGTAGCATCAAAGAGTGAGCCGTATCTCATACCGATAACGTCAGAAGAAACGATCTGTTCCTCGTTGTAACCGAATGATTCAGAAGCAGCAGCCTTCATAGCAGCGTTGATGCCTTCCTTTGTTACGTCAGCACCCTTAACAACAGCTGTAAGGATTGTTGTTGAACCTGTTGGTACAGGAACACGCTGTGCAGAACCGATGAGCTTGCCGTTGAGCTCAGGAATTACAAGACCGATAGCCTTAGCAGCACCTGTTGAGTTAGGTACGATGTTAGCAGCACCTGCTCTTGCTCTTCTGAGGTCGCCCTTACGGTGAGGACCGTCAAGAATCATCTGATCGCCTGTGTAAGCGTGAATTGTTGACATAATACCGCTCTGGATAGGAGCGTAGTCGTTAAGAGCCTTAGCCATAGGAGCAAGGCAGTTTGTTGTACAAGAAGCAGCAGAAATAATCTTGTCTTCCTGTGTAAGAGATTTTTCGTTTACGCTGAAAACGATTGTAGGAAGGTCGTTGCCTGCCGGAGCAGAAATAACAACTTTCTTTGCACCTGCATCAATGTGAGCCTGTGATTTAGCCTTTGATGTATAGAAGCCTGTGCATTCGAGAACAACGTCAACGCCGATTTCGCCCCAAGGAAGATCCTTAGCGTCTTTTTCAGCGTAGATTTTCAGAACTTTACCGTCAACTGTGAGTGTGCCGGCTTCGTCATCAGCAGATACTGTGTGAAGGTTTTCACCGATTCTGCCGCAGTAACCGCCCTGAGCTGTATCATACTTGAGAAGGTTAGCAAGCATCTTAGGATCTGTAAGATCGTTGATTGCTACTACTTCATAACCTTCAGCACCAAACATCTGTCTGAAAGCAAGACGACCGATACGGCC
>JBJEOP010000052.1:0-13332 GCA_051880775.1 Acutalibacteraceae bacterium | reverse complement strand
ATCTATAACAATAATTACCGCCGACAAAATTATTACTAATGCCATCAAAACACCACCTTTTGAATAGTTAGGAGTGAGGAGTTAGGAGTTATTGTACGGACTTTAAGTTTATTCGTTGAGTTCAGTTTAATATAACAATGAGTTATTGTGTAGAATTATTACAATAACTAACGGTGCGGACAATAACTTAATGATAACAATAAGCCTGAACGCAATTTGACAGCGGAGGCACTCCGCTGCACCCGAATTGCGTTCAAAGATAATTTCACCTCATATTTTATGTCCGCAAAATCCGTTAATTTATTATTCCACATAACAACTGAATGTCACAACAAAATCATCTAAACGCACAAACTTATCATTCGCACGACAACTCCTAACTCCTAATTCCTCACTCCTAACTGAAAAAGCGGTGCATTTCACTGAGGAATACACCGCTTTGTATTATTGAAAATTAACCGAGAACCGCGGCACATCTTGCACAAAGTGTTTTGTGCTTTTCGTTCTTTCCTACGGTATCGCTGTACATCCAGCAACGCTCGCACTTTTCGCCGTCAGCGTGGAGAACATCAACTTCAAGCTGTTCTGCACCGTTGTTTTCGATTTCAACTGCTGAAACGATAAATGAAACTGCAAGCTCTTTTTCGACTGATTTAAGGAAGTCGTATTGCTCGCCGCCGCATTTAAGAACAACCTTTGCTTCAAGAGATGTACGGATATTTTTGTTCTTGACTTCAACTTCAAGTGCCTTCTTGACAATATCCCTTGTTTCGTGGATTCTGTCCCACATTGCGATAAAGCCGTCGTCAACCTCTATTCCCGTAAGCTCAGGCATATCGTTAAAGAGAACGTTTTCGGCGTTTTCCTTTGAGCTGTGCGGCATAAAGTTCCATATTTCGTCGGAAGTATATGCAAGAACAGGTGAAACCAATCTTGTCATTGCGTCAAGAATGATATAAATTGTTGTCTGTGCGGCACGTCTGAGCTCGCCGTCAGTCTTTTCCGTGTAGAGTCTGTCTTTGAGAACATCAAAGTAGAAGTTACTCATATCAACAACGCAGAAGTTATGAATTGCGTGGAATACCTGATGGAATTCGTAGTTATCATAGCTTTCACGAACCTTTTTGTTAAGGGTATCAAGCTTTGACAATGCCCACTTGTCAATCGGGAGGAGCTTGTCAAATGATACGCTGTCTGTATCGGGGTCAAAGTCGCTGATGTTGCCGAGGATAAATCTTGCTGTATTTCTGATTTTTCTGTATGCCTCAGAAATTTGTTTGAGAATATCCTTTGAAATTCTTACGTCAGCGTGATAGTCTGACGACGCAACCCAAAGACGAAGAATATCGGCACCGTACTGGTTGATGATTTCGGAAGGACTCATACCGTTGCCGGCTGATTTTGACATCTTTTTGCCTTCCATATCTATTGTCCAGCCGTGTGTAAGAACAGCCTTATACGGAGCCTGTCCTTTTGTTGCAACGGCTGTAAGGAGTGATGACTGGAACCAGCCTCTGTACTGGTCTGCACCTTCAAGATAAAGGTCAGCAGGCCATTTGAGGTACGGTCTTTCGGCACAAACGGCTGCGTGTGTAACACCCGAATCGAACCAAACGTCCATAATGTCTTTTTCTTTTTCAAATTCCTTGCCGCCGCACTTTGAGCAGACAATGTCTGACGGAATAATCTCGCTTGCGTCCTTAACGTACCATGCGTCAGAACCCTCTTTTCCGAACAGGTCAGCAACGGCTGCCATTGCCTTTTTGTCGATTACAGGCTCGCCGCAGTCCTTACAGAAGAAAATCGGAATAGGAACACCCCATTTTCTCTGACGTGAGATACACCAGTCCTTACGGTCACGAACCATTGATGTAATTCTGTCCTCGCCCCAGGCAGGAATCCATTTAACCTTCTTGATTTCCTCGACAGCCTGATCCTTGAATGCGTCAACCGAACAGAACCACTGTTTTGTTGCTCTGAAAAGAACAGGCTTTTTACATCTCCAACAGTGCGGATACTGGTGGACAATCTTTTTGATTGCAAACAATCCACCTGTTTTTTCGAGGTGCTCGGCAATCGGTTTGTTAGCTTCATCTGTAAGAAGACCCGCAAACTGACCTGCCTCTTCGGTAAGTCTGCCGTGAGCGTCAACGGGAACGACAATAGGAAGTTCGGGGTAATTTCTGCATACCTCGTAGTCGTCAAGTCCGTGACCGGGGGCTGTATGAACACAGCCTGTACCGCTTTCAAGCGTTACGTGATTTCCGACAATAACAAGAGATGTTCTGTCGATGAACGGGTGTGCGGTCTTCATATATTCAAGCTCGGAACCCTTGATTGTTCCGATAACTTCATAGTTTTCTTTTCCGGCTGCCTCCATTGCAGAAACATAAAGATCCTCAGCCATCACATAGTATTCGCCGTCGCATTTGATAAGGCTGTAATTAAATCTCGGACCTACGCATATTGCAACGTTTGCGGGCAATGTCCAGGTTGTTGTTGTCCAGATTACGAAATAGGTGTTTTTGAGGTCTGCTCCCATAGCCGAGAGCTTGCCCATATCGTCCGTTACCTTGAATTTTACATAAACAGAATGGCAAGGGTCCTCAGCATATTCAATTTCAGCCTCAGCAAGAGCCGTTTCACAGTCAGGACACCAGTAAACAGGCTTCAAGCCTCTGTAAATATAGCCCTTGCAAGCCATTTCCGAGAAAATCTCGATTTGCTTTGCTTCAAATTCAGGTTTAAGAGTAATATAAGGATTATCCCATTCGCCGATATTGCCAAGACGCTTGAACTGTTCTCTCTGGTCATCGATATAGCTGAGTGCAAAATCACGGCAGATTTTTCTGAGTTCTGCGTCCGAAATTGTTGACGAGTTGCCTACACCTGCTTTTTTTCTTGCTTTAAGCTCGGTAGGAAGTCCGTGAGTATCCCAGCCCGGAACATACGGGGACTTAAAGCCCGTCATATTTTTATATCTGACAATTATGTCTTTAAGGATTTTGTTGAGTGCGTGTCCTATATGAATATTTCCGTTTGCATAGGGCGGGCCGTCGTGAAGTACGAAAAGCGGCTTACCCTCGTTAAGCTCCATAAGATGTTCATATACTTTGTTATCCTGCCAGCGTTTGAGCGTTTCAGGCTCTGACTTCGGCAGACCTGCTCTCATCGGAAAATCCGTTGACGGCAGATTAAGGGTTTTATTATAATCCTGCGGCATTGGTTTGTTCGCTCCTCTTTAAATATTACTTTTATACAGTTATATCCGACACTTTGTATTGTGTCGGATAATAGTATGTTTTATTTGTTTTTTACGGCGGTATCTTCGATATCGTCAAGTTTAAGTACACCGAATTTTATCGGTTCACGCTTGTTTTCTGACGGCATATCCTCAGCCTCCGTGTCAGCCTTTGCGGCGGAATTGGGCTTGAAGTCGTGTTCGGCTTTTGAAGAACTGAAAATTTCGGTTTCTTTATTTTCTTTCAAAGCTGAATTTGCCGTATTGACCGGTGTTTCAGGCTTTTTTTCGGCAGTCTGCGGCTTTTTTACAGAGTCAGGCTTTTTTGTATCAACCGTTTTTTTTACCGTATCGGCAGACTTTTCAGCCGGTTTAACAACCTCTGCGGAAGTTGATGTCGGATAACATTCGTCAAGCTTCTGCTGATATTTTTTAAATTCCTCAGCCTTTGGGAGTGAGTCAATCATTTTCAGGTGATTTCTGTATGAATCAATAAGAGCGTCCCTGAACTTTGTAACCTCGCTTTGAATCTGAACGATGAGCTTCTTCTGATTTTCGATTGTTTTGTTATTTTCATCAATCTTCTTAGCTGACTGACGCATTGCGTTGTTAATAACGGTATCAGCTTTTTCGTTAGCTTCCTTAACGATATTTTCAGCCTTGGTGTTTGCGTCGGTAACCATAACCTCAGCCTTGTGAGTTGCCTCTCTTACAAGTGACTTTGCGGTCATTTCGGCTGTAATAATAGCGTCCTGAACACTTTCTTCTTTTTCCTTGTACTTCTGAATTTTCTCGTTAAGCTGTTCTATTCTTCTTTCAAGCTCCTTGTTGGCAATTTCAAGGTCTTTTACTTTGAGAATAACGCTGTCAACAAAGGTATCCACATCGTCGGTTTTATATCCGCCAAGACCTGCCTTGCGAAAGCTTATATTTTCGATTTCTTCCAATGTAAGCATATATAAATTTCCCTTCTGCAATTTACAAATTTCAAATAATTCTATGCTTTAAGCAAACACAAAATCAATCAAAATCAGAAATAAATGTTGTCGCTTTCTACCTCGTCCATCATATCCTCGCCCGAAAGCTTAACATTGCTCGGCATAATTATATATGTATCCTCCGCAACTCTGCTGATTTTGCCGTTATTGGCATAAGCAACACCGCCGAGAAAATCAATGATACGTTTTGAAACGTCTTTGTTTGTCTGTTCAACATTGAGAATTACGGTATTTCTCTTGATAAGCTCGTCAGCCATATCCCTGATTGTTTCATCAAAAGCCTCAGGCTTAAAGAGAACAAACTGAACCTTTGTTGTGTCGTGTATATTTATAACATTATTCTGGCTGTTGTCTGATTCATCTGATGAAGTGTCCTGTACTTCCTGCTGGGCAGATACTTCTTCCTGCTGATTGTTATCGTAATAATCATCGTATTCCATATCCTCTTCCGGCTGTTTAAGAATACTTTTGAACTTTCCCATAATGCTTGACATAATAAAATCTCCCTTTCAAACTTATCTGTATATTCTGGCACCAAAAAGTCTTGATCCGACCCTTATCATATTGGCACCGGAACTGATGGCTTCCTGATAATCATCGGACATACCCATAGAAAGATAGTCCATACATACATTATCTAATTTTTTGTCCGAAATGTCAATAAATAATTTGTACATATTATCAAAAAATTTACAAACATCGGACTTATTGGCACATATTGGAGGAATACACATAAGTCCTCTTATTTTTATGTTGTCCATTTTTGAGGCTTTTTCGAGTAATTCGTCGATATTCTCAACAAGAACACCCGATTTGTTTTCTTCTCTGCCGATATTTACTTCAAGAAGAATATCGGTTGTGACATTGATTTTTTCAGACTGCTTTGAAATTTCCTGTGCCAGCTTAACGCTGTCAACGGACTGAATCATAGAAACCTTACCGACAATCTGTTTTACCTTATTTGTCTGTAAGTGTCCTATCATCTGCAAGTCGCAGTGTTCAAGGTCATATTCGTCATATTTTGACAAAAGCTCCTGAACCTTGTTTTCGCCTATTTTTTTGAGTCCGAGAGAAATTGCGTAATTGATAATTTCGGGTTCAACGGTTTTTGTAGCCGCAAGAAAAGCAATATCATCGGCTTTTCTGCCTGTTTTTTCCGCCGCTCTTGCGATATTTTCGGTAATTTCAAAATAGCTTGCCTTTACATCGTCAAGTTTTTTAAGATATTCTGCCGACAAGTTTTCCGTCATAAAGATCTGCTCCTTCCACAACCACATCATCATATACTTTGAGTATTTTAACATCGTCAGAAAAAATTTCATCTTCTTCGGGGGAGTCCTTGCATATTACATAATCCTCACCCGAATAAATCGGTATTATCTGCTTGAAATTAAGCGTTCCGCCTGTTTCAACATAAACGCCCTTTACTGTTTCGGTCACCGTAGTTTCCTTGCCGCTTTCATCTTCAACGGTCTTGGTGAGTTTACATTCGTGTACGGCTTTCTTCGGAATATATATTCCCGTATATGTTTTCAGATTGACAGATATGTTTTCATTTCTTATGCTTGCCATTTCCTCGGTCATATAATCACCGCGAAGTATTGCGACGGCGTCGGAGGTTTTTGTTTTTTGATTAAGCGACACAAGCGTTACATCAATAGTGCTGTTTGTTGCAAGCGGAAGGTCTATTGTAAGGCGGTTGGCATTTTTTATCTGTAAAGCCTGTTCCGATGTAACAGGGCAGGCAATATACCAATAAACGCTCTCAATCGTTTTTCCGACAACATCATCTGTCACCTCGGACGGCTTGATTTTTGTCGAGTCGAAATTTTCAGGATAGATGTTTTCAATATCCTTGCTTGAATAAATGCCCTCATATCCGTCGGCGGTACTTACAAAATATCCTGACGATGATGACTTTATAGTTTTGCTTTTCTTTGAACCCGATGAAGTTTTTTCAAGCTCCCTGACCTGATTTTTAAGCTCGTTTATCTTATCGGAAAAGCTTTCAAGCTTTCCCGTAACAAGCTGACGCTCGTTGAGGTTATAAAGAACATCGTTGATATTGTCGTTAGCAAGCAAATAATCACCGTTTGACACATTCATACTTGCCTGTATCAGCAGTGACGAAATATTCTTGTCTATTTCGTCGGGTGTAAGAGTTATTGTATCGGCTGTTTTTTCAAGCTGTTCAAGTGCCGTTATCTGTGCGTTGAGTTTTTCGATTTCCTGTTTTGCGTTTGCGTCGTCAGAAGTTGAAAAAACATTAGCGACAGTCTGATTTTTTGACACCTTTTCGCCGTCCTCGGCAATATACGAAACAACTCCGCCGCCGTTATATTTTATCAGCTTTTCATCTCTGATAAAATATCCCGATGTACTTATCGAGTCCGAAACGGTACGCATTTTTGCCGTTTCGGTTTTTATCTGTGTAAAACTTGCACTGCATATAACGTATATGACATAAGCAATAACCAGAAGAGTTATGAGCGTCATTATAACCTTTCTTACAAGCGTTACCGATGATTTCTTTTCCATTTTTCACACTCCGATTATATATCGGCGGATAACGCTATATTGTGAGCATTATCCGCATAAATTATTAGAATTACGAATTTATTTTATCACTCAAAAAACGTCTTGTAAACCATAAAAGACAAATTCAGCCTTTATTTTCGATAATTTCGCAGGCTTTTGCTAAAATATCGGTGCATTTGTCCGCCTCAATCCAGTTTATATATTCGTCACGCCTGAACCACGTAAGCTGACGCTTTGCGTAATGCCTTGTTTCCTGTTTCAGCTTTTCGACGGCGGTGTCAAGCGGAATTTCACCGTCAAGATACGGTTTAAGCTCCTTATATCCTATTGCGGCAGATGCGGTGTTGCTGTTGTAACGGCTGTAAAAATCCTCAGCTTCTTTGAGAAGTCCGTTTTTCATCATTATGTCAACACGCAGGTTTATTCTGTCGTAAAGCTTTTGTCTGTCGGCATAGGTAATTCCTATTGCAGTAAGGTCATAAGGTGACGGTTCGTTTTTTGAATTTTTGATGTGCTGTGACATTGTAATGCCTGTTGTACGATAAATTTCAATGGCACGGATAATTCTTTTGCCGTTGTTGGGGTGAAGTGTTTTTGCGGTTTCTTCATCAAACTGTGCAAGTTCTTTCAGCAGTGTTTCTCCTCCCTCTTTTTTATAACGCTCGTTGAGTTCTTCACGCAGTTTTTCGTCTGTTTTTTCCTCGGAAAATTTTACATTCTCAACAAGCGAGCGTACATAAAGTCCTGTACCGCCGCAAAGTATCGGGAGTTTTCCTCTTTTTGTTATATCATCTATCGCACTTTTTGCAAGAGTGACATATTCCGAAACCGAAAAGCTCTCGGTCGGCGAAAGAAAATCAATAAGATGATGCGGTATCCCCTGCATTTCTTCTTTTGTCGGCTTTGCCGTTGCAATGTCCATTCCCTTGTAAATCTGCATTGAGTCAGCCGACACGATTTCGCCGTTATATTTTTTTGCAAGCTCTATTGAAAGTGATGTTTTTCCCGATGCCGTAGGTCCTGCTACGGCGATAAGTCTTGTTTTGTTATCCATTTGTTCCCTCTGAATTTATAAGAATTTTCAGTGCGTCAACCGCTGTTTTAATTGCCGTTTCCGTATCGAAATTGCTGTTGTCGTTTATTCCCTGTTTCGTGCGTTCCTGATTCCACAAAGCGTGAAGTACGCAACCAATTTTGATTTTTCTGACCTGTGCAACGGTGAACAGTGCCGCTGTTTCCATTTCTGAGGCAAGCACACCGCACTGTTTCCACGCATTCCATTTATTTTCAAGCTCATATCCCACAGGCATTGATGACGGGTCGTGCTGACCGTAAAAGGAGTCTTTACTCTGCACAACACCTGTATGAAACGGATAGCCGTTTTGCTTCGCCGCCGTTACAAGTGCCGTCAGAACATCAAAATCCGCAACGGCAGGAAGTTCAATCGGAGCATATTCCTTTGATGTTCCCTCCATACGAACAGCACCTGTCGGAATTATCAAATCCCCCGGAACAACCTCCGTCTGCATACCGCCGCAGGTACCGATTCTTATTGCCGCTTTCAGTCCCGCCATAGCAAGTTCTTCAAGTGCGATAGCCGCCGACGCTCCTCCGATACCCGTTGACATAATTATTACACGCTTGCCGCATATTGTGCCGCTGTATGATTTAAACTCCCTGTTTTGTGCAAGCGGTTTTGCGTTATCAATAAACCGTGCAATCTTTTCAACTCTGCCGGGGTCGCCGGGTAAAATCGCATATTCTGCCCCCTGTTCCCTTGTTATTGCTATATGAAAAAGTTTTTCTTCATTCATAGAAAGCACCTCTGTTCAATTTTTTATCGGCTTACATAAAATCAGCGGTTCACATCACTGATTATGAATTATGCATTATGAATTATGAATTATTATAGCACTTTTATTCTTTGCGGAAAAGCGTTATTTTCGCATTAAACAAAGAAAAACGGCTTACAGCAAAAATCTTACTGCAAGCCGTTTTATTAACCTTTTTGAGCAATTCTTTGTACGGCAAATTTTCCGCTTATTGCCGCTACCGGCAAGCCGCCGGGTAGCTGCTGCCACTGTGAACCGATAACTACATTGTCAAGTCCGTCAATAATTCCTGTCAATGGCTGTTGTTCCATTGCCTCAGGTGTATAAAGGAAGTTCATATACGCTCCCTTATAAGCACCTGTAAACAGATAATAAGTATATGGTGTAATTACATCAAGAATTTTGATTTTTCCGTCAAGCTGAGGATAATTTTCAATTACTCTCTGCATAATCTCCTGTGCTTTTGAATTTTTAATTTCGTCATATTTTTGTTTATCGGTGTTATACAGGTTTTCCCAGTAAGCAAAGTCGTCTTCATTCTGTACAAAGTGTGACTGTAAAACCGTTTTGCCTGTCGGTGCAAAGGACGGTTCATAGCTGTAATTCTTTAAACTCATACGCTTGAATGATGAGTTTGCAATTTTGATTTCGTTGCAGTCAAAAATATCACAGTTTCCTATAAAACCGCATACATCATCAACGCCAAACGCAACCTGAAAAGCACTCTGAACCGGAAATTTTTTATAATTCTCAGCAAGCTGTGCCGGCATATATTTCTCTTCAAGAAGTTTACCGAAAGTTACGTTTGTGTCACAGGCAGGAATAATATAATCAGCGGATATTGTTTCGCCGTTTTCAAGTGTAATTCCGCTTGCATAAGAACCCGAAACATTTATGCGTTCAACACGGCTTTTTGTATGGATTTTTCCGCCGAGAGATTTGTATGTGTCAGCCATACGCTGTACCATTTTCAGCGAACCGCCTCTTGGAATGTCGCCGTTTTCACCTGAAAAAGTAGCATAAGACGCAATAAGCGAAAATGCCGTATAATCTTCATTCATATAATCAATAAAGAACGTTCTGAGAATCGGACTTTTAAACAATCCGCAAAATTGTTTCATAGTAATGCAGCCGTATTTTTTCATATATTTCAATACGCCCATCATAGACATACCGAGTTTCATAAGCTGAAATTTCGGCATCATATCCATAGGCATATCAGCTGGCAACTGTATGCACTCGGCGGTTTGTACAGCGTCAATAAAGCAGTTTATTTCGTCTTTGTCCTCAGGGGATATTTCAAGAAGTTCTCTGCGTGTTTTTTCCGTATCCCTGTACAAAGACAGCGACTTTCCGTCAATGTGACTTGTGTAGAATACATCGGGCTTTATAATCTCAATATCCTTGCCCAATGCACCGACATCTTCCCAAAGCTTATACATTGAAGTACCTTTTTTTGTGCCTGTCATCCAGTGAATACAGTTATCAATATGAAATCCGTCCCTGTTCCAGCCTGTACATTCTCCGCCAACAATACTGTGGCTTTCAAATATTTCACTTTCAAATCCGTATTTCTGTGCAAAAATTCCTGCTGTAAGTCCTGCAATTCCTCCGCCGACAATAACAATTTTTTTCATAAAAACATCTCCAATTCAATATTTCAGTGCATAAAACAGCACACTGAAAACACAAAAACTACTACCGCCTTAAAATATCAACTATCCATTCCGCCTTTGGCACAGGAACATCGGGTGAAACGGCAAGCTGCTGCATAATTCCTGTAATGGCACACCAGTATGAAACCGACAAAGCAAACGGGTCGCCTTGTTTGATTGTTCCGTTTTGCTGACCTCTTACGATTATTTCAACAGACTGCTCAATATCATCAAGCTGTGAAAGAATATTCTTTATCTCAGGTGAAACAGCCTCATTTGCAGCAGCCTGCATCATAAGTACAAACATTTTCGCCGAAAACGGAAACATCTTTACCGAGTTCAGTATAAAATCGGCAACCTCGGTAAAAAACTCAATCGGTTCGCTTTTGTCGAGCGTCATAACGGATTTTGTCGCTTCAAGACCGAGTTTTATTATTTCCTCATAGAGCTTTTCCTTTGACTCAAAATAATGAAACAACAATCCTACACTCATACCGACTTCCTTTGCAATATCGGCAACAGTAGTGCCATAATATCCCCGTCTTACAAAAAGCTCTATACTTTTCTCGATAATTTCCTGACGGCGTTTTTCTTTTTCTTCTGCTCTTGTCAAAATATCACTTCCATAAAATTCGTTGAATGATTGTTCATTGAATTTATATTCAATATATCATATCTTTTCTTCACTGTCAAGAGTTTTTTCAGAGTGGAGTGTGGAGAGTGGAGAGTGGAGTTAGGAGTTAGGAGTTAGGAGTTAGGAATTATTGTAAACATAAGTATATACTTTGAGATAAGTTTGTGTTGAATTAAGTTGTTGTGTGAAATAATACCATCAACTGATTTTGCGGACAATAACTTAATGGTAACAATAAGTTTGAACGCAAATTGCGTGCAGCGTCACGCTGCCGCCATAAATAATAATCAGCAATATGCAGTTTTAAAATTAAATGCACATTGCTGATTATATCAAATTAAATATCTGTTTTGAGTTGTCCTGTTTATTATTGAATTGAGCTGTCAAGATAATGTTCAAGTTCTTCATCGTCTTTTTTTCTTTTTTCTCTAAAAATCAGAAAAGAAGTAACAGCGGCAGTAACAGCAGCAACTCCGCCGATAACAGCAATAATCCAAGTAAGTGTTTTTTTATTCATAAGTTAGAACCTCCCTAATTTTTATAAGTTTTAATAAATTATATACTAATTTTTGGATTTTGTCAATACGGATTTATACATTTTTCCCGATATGTCCAACAAAAACAAATCTTATCAGCTGAAAATATTTTTGCTTTTTCATTGTGGAACTGTTCAAGAAAGATATAACTTATTGTTCAACAACTTCAAACAGTTCAGGAGGAAATAAATAATCTTCGTCAAGTTCTGTCATAATACGATACCATTCTTTTTCAACAGACATAACTTCATAAATTTTATCTTTTTCAAAAGCAGTATCCAAATATTTTTCTCCAATATACTTTACTTCCATATAATCTACACTTTTTAAACTAAATCAAAGAAAAAAAGCAGAACCAAAGTTCTGCTTTTGCGAAACTGACAAAAAGTCTTAATTGCTCTATTCTCTTATGCAGATGCATTAAGCTTGCGAGCCAGTGAAGATTTCTTTCTTGCGGCAGTATTCTTTTTGAGAATACCCTTTGCGGCAGCCTGGTCAACCTTCTTGATGGCAGCACGAACAACCTGTTCCTTATCGGCAGCATTTGTTTCAACGGCAGTGTTAGCTTTCTTCAAGCTTGTCTTTAAAGCAGATGTTACAGCTTTGTTTGCAGCAGCCTTTGTTGCTGTTACCTTAACACGCTTTTTAGCTGATTTAATGTTTGGCATAATGACACCTCCTTAGGCTTGATACTTGCGTACAGCTTATGATAGCATTTATTTTTACAAATTGCAAGTGTTTTTTTAATTTTTGCTTAATTATGTGCTTAATATTTGATTTTGCCGTCGGGAAGTATCCTGAAAAGAAGCGAATGTTCATTACAAAGATTACTGCTGTGTGAAAAAAACACCGTTCCGTCAACAGGAGATTTTATTTCTTCTATGACATTTCCCTCAAACGGGTGTATGATTTTTGCAAGAACATCACCCTTATTTACATGCTCGTTTACATTCTTGACGGACATAAACATACCGCCGCTGTGCGGTTTTACTGTGACAAGGTCGCTGTTTTCAAAGACCTCTGAGATATATCCTCTGTGCCGTTTATAATCAATAATTCCGTTTTTGTCAAGGAAGTTAAGTACAGCGTCCTGAGCCTGCAATGCACTCTCCTCATCAATTCTGTCGGTTTCGTGAGTATAAAGCGAAAACGCCTGTGTACCCCACAGCTGCCAGTTGTAATTAAGCGTAGTGGTGTCATACGGCTTTGGAGTTCTGAGCATAATATACGGCAATCCGAAATCCTTTGCGGCTTCTGTATTTTCATAAGATGTTTTAAGCATTCTTACGTGCGGAGTGAAAATCCCCGGAATATAAAAGCTTGCAAACTGTATGCCGTATTTGTATGAGTTTATCTGCTCGAAAACCCCCGACGCTATACGCTGTGTTGTTTCGCCGAGATAATAGCCCGGAAACATTCTGTTTATGTCGGTGTTGTCGGTAGGCCAGAAACGCTTTTGCGTATTCATCGAGTATGAATTGATTGACGGTATAACCATAATGCTTTTGCCGTCTGTTATCTTGCCCTGTTCTTCAAGTGATTTAAGAGTATTGACAAGCTGTGAACAGATATATACCTGCTGAATTTCGTTTCCTCTTGTTGCACCGAGAATACATACGGTTTTTTCACCGTCGCCGAACTGATAGCCTTTTATCCTCATATTTTCTCTGTAAAGAGATTTAAGTTCAAAAATCGTCTTTCTTATCATTGTATTTCCTCCGGTGTATATTCAAGTATTCTTGCAATAAGAGAGCCTTCGTCAACAACGGGATATTCTCTGAGCGTAAACACTATTCCGTCAACAGGTGAAAGTATTTTATCAACTATATTTCCGCTGAGAGGATTAACTATATTTCCGATAATTTCGTTCTTCTTTACATTTTTCCAGTGGTCAACCT